>NZ_KV831045.1:116472-146990 GCF_001836965.1 Streptococcus sp. HMSC063B03
AACCTATCTACCTCGAGAGGGGCCGGAAACAAAAATAGCCCCTGAAGCTAGTATTGTTTTAGCGTGTTGTATAAGAACCTATCCACCTCGCGAGGGGACGGAAACTCATGTCTTCCGTTTGTGCTGAAATACATATCACAACGTATAAGAACTTATCCACCTCGAGAGGGGCCGGAAACCGTAAACTTGAATCATGTGGCCAGTGTTATTTTTGTGTATAGCTACCTATCTACCTCGCGAGAGGACGGAAACTAGAAGTCAGCGTCAAATGTTCCTTTTACTCCAAGTATAGCTACCTATCTACCTCGCGAGGGGCCGTAAACTTGTTTGTGTCAGGTTTAGTGTCGTCAGCGATAGGGTATAAGACCCTATCTACCTCGAGAGAGGCCGGAAACTTAAAAACTTTAACCATTATTGTTTCTCCGCGCTTAAAGTATAGCTACCTATCCACCTCGCGAGGGGCCGGAAACACTCGGTTCTTACGAGACTGTACTTTTACTTCTTTTTGAGTATAAGAACCTATCTACCTCGAGAGGGGACGGAAACCCACAAAGCGTGGATATTTAACAATTTTTGTCATTTTGTATAAGAACCTATCTACCTCAAGAGGGGACGGAAACCATTTCTTTTCATCGAAATTTTGATCGACAATATTGTATAGCTCCCTATCTACCTCAAGAGGGGCCGGAAACGTCGCCTGCATTTGGAACTTAAAGATGGTTTGTGTGCCTGCATAGCTACCTATCTACCTTGAGAGGGGCCGGAAACGTTTTTGGTAAGTTTTACACATACTAGTGCCATTTGTATAGCTCCCTATCTACCTCGCGAGTGGCCGGAAACAAATAGTCTGGTAGTCTTGCTGTTGGACTTTCTTTGGTATAGCTCCCTATCTACCTCGCGAGGGGACCTTTTAAAAAGGCTAAAGGATTCTGAAAGTAAAAGAAAAAGCGCTCATGAGAAAGCAAAAGCGCAAGTGTATCAATAAAGGAGGCATATGAAACGCATCGATATATCATTTAAGCGGATTGACCAATCACCGAGCGACCTATCGACAAAATTCCAAGGTTTTCTCATGGAAAACCTAGAACCAGACTATGTGACTTGGCTACATGAGCAGGAGACCAACCCCTACTCACTAAAAATCATCCATCAAAAGGACAAGACCCTATGGTCTCTTCATCTCCTGACGGATGAGGCTGTCAAGCAGATTTTGCCTGTTCTATTGGAGCTCAAGAAAGTAGAACTTCATGATTTACCAACTCTCATGGTAGAGTCTCTGTCCATGCAAGATCTCAGTTCGGAGCAACTCTTTGAGTTCTTTAATGAAAACCAAGATCGGTCACTCTTTACCATTCATTTTCAGACTCCAACAGGATTTCGCTCCCAGGGAGAGTACGTGCTCTTTCCTACCATGCGCCTCATCTTTCAGAGTTTGATGATGAAGTATGCACGTCTGGTCGAGAATCGTCAGGACATCGAAGAGGAAACCCTGGACTACCTGGTCAAGCATAGTAGAATTACCAGCTATCGATTGGAATCCAGCTATTTTAAAGTCCATGGCAAAAAAATACCTGGTTTCAGGGGGAGACTGACCTTTAAGATTACAGGTCCAAATACCTTGAAAGCATACGCCAATATGCTTCTAAAATTTGGGGAATACTCAGGTCTCGGTATGAAAACTAGCTTAGGGATGGGAGGTTTAGAACTTGAAGAAAGAAAAGATTGATTTAGTTTATGGATCGCTTTTGCACGCTATCGGCAAGGTGATTCAAGGTTCCAGGTATGATGAGAAAGACCTAGGTACCATTGGGTCCGAATGGTTTAGACGCTTTTCGGATAATGAAAAGATAGCCCAGCAGATAGCCAAGGCGACTTCTAGTGATTTGCCGACGGACTTGGCTCCTGATAGTTTGGTCTATATCACGTCAGCTGCGGCAAAGATTGCTTCAGGTCTAAAAGGGGTAGCAGACACTCATGAAGGGAAAGAAGATTTCCTAAGCAAACAATCGGATATCTTTAATGTTTTTTCAGATACCCCTAGTCAGCGTTATCTTGATGCAAGACCATTAGAGCTTAACGGGGAACCAAACTATGCTAAGGAATCGAGTGAGCCGTCTGACCAGTCAGATTATGACTTGATAGTAGAGACCTTAGAAAAAGAGTTTGAGAGATTGGACTTTAGTCAACCTGAGATAGATGCCCTTTTAAATCTCCTTGAGTCTACTCTTCCCTATGTAGCTGTTTCGACAAGAACCAAGGAATTATCGGATATTTCTCTAGCAACCTACAGTCGTCTGACAGCTGGCTTTGCCCTATCCATAGAGGAATATTTAGCAGACAAGAATTGCCGTGACTATGAGAAGGTACTGGGGCAAGATTTAGAAGCTTTTTATAGCGAGAAGGCCTTTTTATTAGCAAGTTTTGATTTGTCAGGGATTCAGGATTTTATTTACAATATCGCAACAGCTGGAGCAGCCAAGCAACTAAAAGCACGTTCCATGTATTTAGATTTTATGGGGGAACATATCGCTGACAGCTTACTGGAGAAGTTAGAGTTGACAAGGGCTAATCTCCTTTACGTCGGTGGAGGACACGCCTACTTTATCCTTCCCAACACCGAAAAAACTAGAGAGACCTTGGCTAGCTTTGAAGCAGAATTCAATCAGTTTCTGGTCAAGCATTTCCAGACAGGTTTATACGTAGCATTTGGTTGGAGTCCATTTTCTGCCAATGATATGACAACGACACTGGCCGACTATCGTAAAGTATACCAAACAACCAGTCGGATGATTTCCCAAAAGAAAATTTCTCGTTATGATGCCAAAACTCTCCTTGAACTCAACCAAGGAGGAAAAAGTTCCCAGAGAGAATGTGCTATTTGCCATTCAGTCGAAAAGTTTACCAAGTATAAAGATCAAGAGGTCTGCCATATCTGTGCAGGGATGTATCGCTTTGCCAAGGAAATACAAGAAAACTACTATATTGTGACAAAAGAAAAAGGCCTGCCGATAGGTCCGGGAGCCTATATTAGTGGTATTTCAAAAGCCGACCTTGCCAATGAAGAGTGGGACCGTGTTTATGTAAAGAATAGCTATAGTATAGATATCCTAAAAGCAACCCATGTCTTTGTCGGAGATTACAAGTATGATGAGATTTATAATTATGCTCAACTATCTCAGGATAGGGAAACTGGACAAGGGATTAAACGATTAGCAGTTGTTCGACTAGATGTGGATGATCTAGGAGCAGCCTTTATGGCTGGATTCTCCTATCAAGATGGTGGCAAATATAATACTCTGGCACGTTCAGCGACCTTCTCTAGAAGTATGAGTCTCTTCTTTAAGGTCTATATCAACCAGTTTGCAAGAGAGAAAAAACTATCTATCATTTATGCCGGTGGAGATGATGTATTTGCTATCGGATCCTGGCAGGATATTATTGAGTTTACTATTTGTCTCCGACAAAACTTTATCAAGTGGACAAATGGCAAATTAACCCTATCAGCAGGAATCGGCCTATTTCCAGATAAAACTCCAGTTAGCCTTATGGCTGAAGAAACTGGTAAGCTAGAAGGAGCAGCAAAGGATAACGACAAGGATAGTATTTCCCTTTTTAAAGCAGGTAATACCTTGAAGTTGGACCAATCTTTTGGCAATGTTGATTCTGAAAGAAATTATACCTTGAAGTTCGACCAATTTATTGACAATGTCTATAATGGGAAACTGAAGAGCATTCGTTACTACTTTAATATTCAAGATGAGCGAGGAAAGAGTTTTGTATATAGACTTATTGAGCTCCTTCGCAACTACGATCGTATGAATATTGCTCGATTAGCCTATTATTTGACGCGCTTAGAAGATCAAACTTCTAAGGATAAAAAAGAAGAGTTTAAAGAGTTTAAAGATTTATTCTTTTCTTGGTATACAGGTAGCGATAATGAACGTAAGGAAGCAGAGATAGCTTTACTTCTATATATTTATGAGATTAGAAAGGATTCATAGATGGCAATTTTAACAGATGATAATTACGTAGATAAGGCAGAAAAAACCATTAAAAATTTAGTAACTGATAAGCGTAATTTTAAAAATAAAAATTCAGATGTTCTATCCATGAGTAAACTACGAAACTTATTGAGTTTAACGAGTACCCTCTTTGATGAAAGTAAGGTCCGTGAGTACGAAGAATTAAAGGATAAGATTGCCTATTTGAGGGTCCAATTCGTCTATCAATCAGGCCGTGAAGAGGCGGTACTGGACTTAGTTCAAAAAGGTAAGATTTTACCAATTTTAAAAGAAATTAATAGTAGGGAAAGTCTCCAACGTTTTTGTCGCTATATGGAAGCGCTAGTAGCTTATTTTAAATTTTATGGAGGAAAAGATTAATGGCATTTGCAAAAATTAAAGTAACAGCACAAATCCGTCTAGAGACAGGACTTCATATTGGGACAAGTAATGCTTTTGCGGCGATTGGTGCTACGGACTCACCTGTGATTAAAGATCCAATTACAAACTTACCCATTATTCCAGGATCTAGTATCAAAGGGAAAATGCGTACCCTTTTGGCAAGAGTATATAATACTAAATTAGCAGAAAAACCAGGAGAAGATGGGGAAATTATTAGTCGTCTCTTTGGGAATAGTTCAGACAAAAACTATAAAGTAGGAAGACTCATCTTTAGAGATGCCTTTCTAACTAACAAAAAAGATTTAGATTCACGAGCTGTCAAAGGTTATACTGAAGTTAAGTTTGAAAATACTATTGACCGTATCACTGCTGAAGCAAATCCAAGACAAATTGAACGTGCTATCCGAGACAGTATCTTTGGATTTGAGTTGATCTATGAGGTGACAGACAAGAGTCAAGCTCAAGTAGAAGAAGACTTCAAAGTGATTCTTGATGGATTAAAACTGTTGGAACTTGATTATTTAGGTGGTTCAGGTTCTCGTGGATATGGTAAAGTTGTTTTTGAGGATCTTAAAGCAAATACAGTTTTCGGAAACTATGATGTTAGTAGATTGAATGAACTTTTAACTACGGAGGTCTAGTATGACCTATAAGATGTATATTATGAACTTTCAGTCTGCTCACTTTGGAGCAGGTACTCTGGATAGTTCTAAAATGACTTTTGCAGCTGACCGATTATTTTCTGCCTTGGCTATTGAGGCAAAAAAAATGGGGAAAATGGAGGAATTCGTGTCAATAGCGGGTCAAGATCATTTTGTTTTGACTGATGCCTTTCCTTATCAGTCAGGTCCATTATTACCTAAGCCGATAGGATTTCCAAAGTTTGATCAGCCTGACTTA
This sequence comes from Streptococcus sp. HMSC063B03, assembly GCF_001836965.1. Taxonomy (GTDB): domain Bacteria; phylum Bacillota; class Bacilli; order Lactobacillales; family Streptococcaceae; genus Streptococcus; species Streptococcus pneumoniae_F. Next base: position 121,776 of record NZ_KV831045.1, read on the forward strand.
ACAACGGATGTCAAAGAAGTAAGACGTCAAGCGAAAATGGCGAAGAAACTTCAGTTTATACCCTTGGATAAATTTGATTCTTATGTAAAAGGAACGCTTTTTGAAGACGAAGAACATGCAGTAACAAACATTATCACTAAAAACCAACCTCATGTAGATGGGAATCTTTTTCAAGTGTCTACCGTTAGATTTAGAGATGATTCTTCTCTTTACGTGATTGCAAACGAATCTGACCTCTTGAATGAACTCATGACAAGCTTGCAGTATACAGGAATTGGTGGGAAACGTTCCAGTGGTTATGGACAATTTGATTTGACTATTTTAGATTTACCAGATAGCTTAAAAAATCGTCTCACCAAGGCCCATCAAGGACCTGTCATGACCTTTACGACTTCTCTACCAGTCGAAAAGGAACTTGAATATGCTATGGAAACTGGTTCCTATTTAATAAGTAAATCAAGTGGTTTTGCTTTTAGTACAGAAACTAATGAAAATTACCGTAAGCAGGATTTATATAAGTTTGCTTCTGGATCTACTTTCTCTGAAACCTTTACAGGACAGATTGTAGATGTAAGACCTCTTGATTTCCCGCATGAAGTATTAAACTATGCTAAACCACTATTTTTCAAGATGGAGGGAGAAAGATGAAAACAGAATATAAAATCTTTCAATTCAGCCTCCTAGCTATGGCCCCTATTCATATTGGGAATGGTGAAAAATATACTTCTCGAGAATTTATCTATGAAAATGGGTACTTTTATTTTCCTGATATGGGTAAGTTTTATAATCGCATGGTGGAGAAAGGATACGATCAAAAGTTTGAGCGTTTTTTACAGGAGACGAAGCCAAACGCCAGAAATAATCGCTTGATATCTTTTTTAGAGGATAACCGTATTTCTGACCGTAACTTTGGTGGCTATAGAATTATAGAAACTGAGTTAGAAACAAATAATAATTATTTAAGAGGAGGCGCAATAAATCAAGTATCAAAGTTTATTAGAGATCCTTTTGGTAATCCCTATATTCCTGGAAGTTCATTAAAGGGAGCTATTCGAACTATTTTGATGAATACCAATCCTGACTGGAATAATGAAAATGTTGTGAAAGATGAAAAGGAAAACAAATCTTTGATTCCTTGGGGAGCAAAAAAAGGGCAGGACTATGATGACTTGTTTAATGCTATTCGTGTTAGTGATAGCAAACCGTTTAGTAATAAAAGTCTTATTTTAGTTCAAAAATGGGATCATAAAGCCAAGCCCCCTCTTGCCAAGCCTCTCCCTTTATATAGGGAAGCAATCGCGCCCTCAACTAAAATCAATTTCACCATTACTACAACTACTAAGGAAGCTGGAATCCTAATGGAAGAATTAGGACAGAGAGCGCAAGCCTTTTACAAAGAATATAAAAACTTTTTCTTATCAGATTTTCCTGAAAATAAAATTCAGCCAAATATTCAATATCCTATATACTTGGGTGCTGGTAGTGGAGTTTGGACAAAAACAATTTTTGAAAAAGCAAAAGATATTTTACAAGAACGTTATGGGAATAGCAGAACCACTAGGATGGTTGAAAAGGGAGTCTTGAAATTAACAAAAGCACCAATGAAAAGTGTTAAAACAACACAAGCAACTCGTAAACTGATAATGAATAATGAATCCTTCTATGAAATGGGCAAGGCAAACTTTATGATTAAGGAGATTTCTAAATGAAGGTTTTGATTTCAGCAGTGGGGAATACCGATCCAATCCGAAATTTTCACGATGGAGCCTTAGTTCATATTGCGAGAAAATACCGTCCGGATAAGATTATTATTGTTTTTTCTGAGGAACTGATTTGTAAGAAAGATGATATTGAGAAAGTAATTCGTTCTATTGATAGTCAATACGTCCCAGAAATTGTATACCATGAGCCAATCATTTTAAACAATGAAGTACATATTTTTGATACCATGTTTGATCAATTTGATGCTATTATACGAGAGTATTATACAAAAGACGACGAATTTATTCTTAATCTTTCAAGTGGAACTCCTCAAATAAAATCAGCTTTGTTTGTTCTTAATAGACTAAGTGAAATCAATGTCAAGGCAGTACAAGTTCCAAGTCCTGAAAAAAAATCGAACGCTGGAGTTGGGCATGATGATTCAGAAGATATTGATGCACTAATTGATACAAATATAGATAATAAGCGGGACTTTGTCGATCGAACTATTGAAGATACTTCAGAAAAGTTTAAACAAGGCTTAATGAAAAAAACTTTACGTGATTTTATTAAGAAATATGATTACAAAGCAAGTTTAGAGATAGCAAATCAATTGCCTGACCTCCCTGGTTTGAAAGACTGTCGCAAAAAGTTACAAGATATTGTCGATTCATTAGATAGGCAAGCTGTACCTCAAGTCCTCCAAAAGAAAAAATGGAGCGAAGAACAGAAAAAAGTATTAAATGCTTATTTGACTATTGATTTGCAAAAAGAACGTGGGAATTTTAGTGAAGGTCTGATTAGAATTAAAAACCTTACAGAGTTTATCTTAGGTGACTATATCGAAAATCGTTATCCAGGATTTCTGGATAATTACGCGAACGATTCAGTAAAATATTATATCGGGATTTGGGATTATGACAAGATCCTTCAAGAAAAAAGAGAGTGGATATTGCATAACAAAATCAAACCGATTTTGAGAATGAACAAAACACGAAATACGATAGCTCATAAATTGGATTCACTAGATTCTGAGGAACTTAAACAGTTAGGTCCAGTTCTAAAAGCCTTAAAAGTGCTAATCAAGGAACAGTATCAACTTACTGAAAAGGATTTTAATTTTTACAAGGATTTTAATAAAGAATTATTAGAATTACTGAAATAATGAGAGGTAGAATATCTTGGAAATTTTAATTTCAGCAGTTGGAACGACAGATCCGATTAGTAATAATCGAGATGCAGCTTTATTACATATTGCACGCACTTATAGACCGGAGAAGATTGTTTTAGTTTATAGTGAGGAGATGCTGATCAAGAAAGATCTCATTGAGCAAGCTATTTTTTCCATAGAAGATTATCATCCTGATGTGACAATTGAGTCAACAATTCTAAAAAATGATGAGGTTTATCTATTTGATAAAATGTATGAGGTTATGGGACAGATTGTTGAAAAATATTCTGGAACTGATCATCAATTAATCTTAAACCTATCTTCAGGAACGCCTCAGATTATTTCGGCTTTATTTGCCCTCAATCGAATCAAAGATTATAATACTCAGGCTATCCAGGTTGCAACTCCTAACAAATCAGCAAATAGAAAGTATGTGCCACTTTCAAGTGAAGGTGAACAGAAGCTTTTTAACGAGAACGAGGATAACCAAAAGGATTACGAAGATCGTACTATTAAAGATGAGGCTGAAAAATTTAATCAATCTTTAATCAAACGTCATTTAAGAAATCTGATAGCTTCCTATGATTATCTTGCTGCAGAAGAACTTGTTACAAAAAAAGAATACAATAACTTACTTTCTAAAAAGAAATTATCTTTTTTACGAGCTACATTAAATGACTTTGTAAAAGTATTTAAAACGCAAGCTATTTTAAAAGATATTCAAGACTATCCATTGACAGATGTTGAGAAGAAAGCCCTTAATTACTTTTTAATGATAGAAGTATTGAAAGAGAGAGGACAAGTAGCAGATGTCTTAATCAAATCAAAGTCTTATGTTGAATTTATCATCGAAGAAAAGATCAAAAAAGATTATCCTGATTTAATCAAATATGATGGGGCATTACCCAAATTAAATGAAGAATACAAAGATTTTGAGAAGATTTTAGATTTTATTGATTTAGAATTTAAAAAAGCAAAAGGAATAGAAAATGAAGAGGAAAGAATTTATTCACCTCAATCAACCTTAAACCTTTTATCTTATGAAAATATTCTAACTTTTTATCAAGTCTCTCCTGACTTATTGAAGTCACTTAAGGTTATTACCGGTCTAAATAGTGAGCGTAACAAAGTTGCACATGGACTATCAGAAATCGATGGTAAAATAGTAAATTCTAAAAAATTGAACCAAACAATAGATACCTTACGTTTTGTTCTTCAGGATACATTTAATATTGAAGATCACTATTTTGGATATTATCAAAAAATCAATGACAAATTACTAGATTTACTTCGTTCTTAACGAACAACCATATTTTGGAAGATTTCTACTTGGTTCAAATTACTATTTTGTACTATTTCATTAGGATGATTTCCAGTTGACGCAAGCTTAAAAAAACGTTATAATAAGAAAGTTGAGAATTGATTTTCAGTAGTCTTAGTCCAGAGAAATGGCGGTGCTGCGAGCCATCTAAGTTAGGAAGTCATGCTACTCAATCATACAATTGCATAAGAACAAGAGAATGACAAGTTCATTGAATGAAGGTGGTACCGCGGTTTTTCGCCCTTCGTGATATGAGCTTGTCTTTTGATTTTTTGGAGGTGTTGATGAAAACATTTCTTGTCAAACAAAAGTTTCGTCTTGGAGGCGAGCGCTTTGCTATCAAGGATGACAGGGGAGAAATTGCCTATCAGGTGGAGGGATCATTTTTTAAGATTCCCAAAACTTTTATCATCTATGATGCTAATGGTGAACAGGTCAGTCAGATCAGTAAAGAAATCTTGACCTTGCTTCCTCGTTTTGAGATTCAGCTTCGGGATGGCTCGAGTTTTGTCATTCGCAAGAAGTTGACCTTCTGGCGAGATAAGTATGAGTTTGATAATCTAGGTCTTCGTATCGAGGGCAATATCTGGGATTTGAATTTCAAATTGCTGGATGATCGCGATCAGCTGATTGCGGAAATTAAGAAGGAACTCTTCCATCTGACTTCTACCTATACCGTAACGGTTCTTGAGGACGCTTATGCAGACCTAGTCATTTCCCTCTGTGTCGCGATTGACTATGTGGAAATGCTGGAAAGCCAATCACATTAAACAAGTAAATAAGGAGACAATATGAAACAACTATCTAGTGCACAAGTACGCCAAATGTGGCTTGATTTCTGGGCGACCAAAGGTCACTCAGTAGAACCATCAGTGAGCTTGGTTCCTGTAAATGATCCAACACTTTTGTGGATCAACTCTGGGGTAGCAACCCTTAAGAAATACTTTGACGGGACCATCATTCCTGAAAATCCACGTATTACCAATGCGCAAAAGGCTATCCGTACCAACGACATTGAAAACGTAGGGAAGACTGCACGTCACCATACCATGTTTGAAATGTTGGGGAACTTCTCAATCGGAGATTACTTCCGTGACGAAGCAATCACTTGGGCTTATGAGCTTTTGACCAGCCCTGAGTGGTTTGACTTCCCAGCTGAAAAACTTTACATGACCTACTATCCAGATGATAAAGATTCTTACAACCGCTGGATTGAAGTGGGAGTGGATCCAAGTCACTTGATTCCAATCGAGGACAACTTCTGGGAAATCGGTGCTGGACCTTCTGGACCAGATACAGAAATTTTCTTTGACCGTGGAGAAGCTTTTGACCCAGAAAATATCGGTCTTCGTCTCCTTGCAGAAGATATCGAAAACGACCGTTACATCGAAATCTGGAACATCGTTTTGTCACAATTTAACGCAGACCCTGCTGTTCCTCGTAGCGAGTACAAGGAATTACCACACAAGAACATTGATACGGGCGCTGGTTTGGAGCGTTTGGTGGCCGTTATCCAAGGGGCTAAGACAAACTTTGAGACAGACCTCTTTATGCCTATTATTCGTGAAGTGGAGAAATTGTCTGGTAAGGTCTATGACCAAGATGGCGACAACATGAGCTTTAAAGTTATCGCTGACCATATCCGTTCACTTTCATTTGCCATCGGTGATGGTGCCCTTCCAGGAAATGAAGGTCGTGGTTATGTCCTTCGTCGTCTTCTCCGTCGTGCTTCTATGCATGGTCAAAAATTGGGTATCAACGAGCCTTTCCTTTACAAACTCGTTCCAACCGTTGGAAAAATCATGGAAAGCTACTATCCAGAAGTGCTTGAAAAACGTGACTTTATCGAAAAAATCGTTAAGAGCGAGGAAGAGTCATTTGCTCGTACCCTTCACTCAGGTCAACACTTTGCTCAAGGCATCGTAGCAGACTTGAAAGAAAAAGGTCAATCTGTCATTGCTGGTTCAGATGTATTTAAACTTTACGACACTTATGGATTCCCAGTTGAACTGACTGAAGAAATCGCTGAAGAAGCTGGCATGACTGTGGACCGTGAAGGATTTGAAGCAGCCATGAAAGAACAGCAAGAACGTGCGCGTGCGTCAGCTGTCAAGGGTGGCTCAATGGGTATGCAAAATGAAACCCTTCAAAACATCACTGTAGAAAGTGTCTTCAACTACAATGCTAGCCAATTATCTTCTAAATTGGTGGCTATCGTGGCTGACAATGCAGAAGTAGAAGCTGTATCAGAAGGAACTGCATCACTGATCTTTGCGGAAACGCCATTCTACGCTGAAATGGGTGGACAGGTAGCTGACCATGGACAAGTCTTGGATGGGTCAGGCAAGGTTGTAGCTACTGTGACAAATGTTCAAAAAGCACCAAACGGACAAGCTCTTCACACGGTTGAAGTTCTTGCACCGCTTGCCTTGAACCAAGAATATACGCTGGCAATCGATACCAATCGTCGTCACCGTGTCATGAAAAACCACACAGCGACTCACTTGCTTCACGCTGCCCTTCACAATATCCTTGGAAACCACGCAACACAGGCAGGATCTCTTAACGAAGTTGAATTCCTTAGATTTGACTTTACCCACTTCCAAGCAGTGACTGCTGAAGAATTGCGTGCGATTGAGCAGCAAGTCAACGAGAAAATCTGGGAAGCTCTTGAAGTGAAGACAGTTGAAACGGATATTGACACTGCCAAGGAAATGGGAGCTATGGCTCTCTTTGGTGAGAAATATGGTAAGGAAGTTCGTGTTGTTACTATCGGTGACTACTCTATCGAGCTTTGTGGTGGTACCCACGTTGGCAACACTTCTGAAATTGGCCTCTTCAAGATTGTCAAAGAAGAAGGAATCGGCTCAGGAACTCGCCGTATCTTGGCAGTGACTGGTAAGGAAGCCTTTGAAGCCTACCGTGAACAAGAAGATGCTCTTAAAGCAGTCGCAGCAACCTTGAAAGCACCTCAAGTCAAGGAAGTACCTCACAAGGTAGAAGGACTTCAAGAACAACTTCGTCAACTTCAAAAAGAAAATGCTGAATTGAAGGAAAAAGCCGCAGCTGCAGCCGCAGGCGATATCTTCAAGGATGTGAAGGAAGTCAATGGTCACCGTTACATTGCTAGCCAAGTATCTGTATCTGACGCTGGTGCCCTTCGTACTTTTGCAGATAACTGGAAACAAAAAGACTACTCTGATCTTCTTGTCCTAGTTGCCGCTATCGGTGACAAAGTCAATGTCCTTGTAGCAAGCAAGACAAAAGACCTTCATGCAGGAAACCTTGTCAAAGAATTGGCACCAATCGTCGATGGACGTGGTGGTGGTAAACCAGACATGGCCATGGCAGGAGGAAGCAACCAAGCTAAGATCCAAGAATTGTTGGATGCAGTAGCAGGTAAATTGTAATCAAGTAAAGATCTATCCATTTGGGTAGGTCTTTTTGTGAATGCAAAAAAGCCAAATCCGATTGGACCTGACTTGATTATTAAGAACTATTAGATTGTATTGGATGCCCAGACACTTACAGATCTTGCTGAGACTGGGAATTGTCCATAACCTTCCTCATCGATTGTAACTTGATCTTGGTGGTTTTCAAGTAAATCTACAAAGGTTTGGTTAGCCCATTCTTGGCCGACAAACATAGACTTGCTGTTTTCTTGGTCATTTGAAATCAAGACTGCGATTGGGGATTGATTTTCAGCACCTGAACGTACCCAACCGATACAGTTAGCATCATCAAAGTAGTCATTTTGTTCTCCATAGGCCAAATCTTTTCGGATGGCTAGGAGGCGGTCAAGGACTTCTTTGAAATCTTGTTGAGCATACTGCCCTGAAATCCCATAGTAGTCTCCGTAAAAGACACATGGAAGGCCGTCTTGGCGTAATAGAATGAGAGTATAGGCTGCTGGTTTGAACCATTCTTCAACAGTAGACTCAAGAGCCTGACCACGTTGGGTATCGTGGTTGTCGACAAAGGTTACAGCCTTGTAAGGTTTGAGTTCAACCAAGCTATCTGTGAAAATGCCGCGAAGGTCATAGTTTGCGCCAGCTTGACTGGCTTCAAAGAGATTCTGGTGGAAACGAACATCGACAAGGTCGAATCGTTCTTCCGTTTTTTCAAGATAGTCCAGATTGGCTTCCTTGTCAGGATTCCAAAATTCACCAAAAACATAGAAATCCTCACCGTATTTTTCCTTCATATCACGGATAAAATTGCTCATGAAGAAAGAGTCAATGTGTTTAACGGCATCCAAGCGGAAACCAGCTACACCAGTCGTTTCCATGAACCAGTCAGCCCAGTCATAGATATTTTGGATGACTTCAGGATGTTTAAAGTCTAGGTCGGCATACATGAGGTAGTCGTAGTTACCGTTTTCATTATCGACCAATTCCTCATTTGCCCAACCCTTGTTGTCTCCTTGAATCAGATAAATCCCAGACTTTCGGCGTTTGGCATCATAGTCTGTACCAGTGAAGTGGTACCAGTGCCAGTGGAAGTCATTGTAGGTATCTTGGCGACCATCGAAGGTAAAGCTAGTCCAGCCATTGATGGTGAAGGGTTCCCCAAGTTCAACTGTACGGTCTACAGGATCCACTTCAATAACCTGAAAGGCTTCCATGTGATCAGCAGCAGCCTTGTGGTTGAGCACCACATCGGCCATAGGTTGAATTCCCTGTGCTTTTAGAGCTTGAATGGCTTGAAGATAGTCTTCTTTAAAACCATACTTGGTGCGGACAGTCCCTTTTTGGTTAAACTCGCCTAGGTCAAATAGGTCATAGACACCATAGCCGACATCTTTTTCATTGGTAGCCTTGAAAGCTGGTGGCATCCAGACATGACTGATACCGAGATCAGCTAGGTGTGGAGCATCTTCAGCCAGACGCGTCCAGTGCTGACCGTCGTGGGGCAGATACCATTCAAAGTATTGCATGAGTGTTTGATTTTGCATGATGTTTCCTCTTACTTGTCAATCTTGTTCTTTATTCTATCATAAAGTATTGGTTAGCTCAATCGTTTGCGTAAAACTGAATAATAAGTTTTTGACTATTTTATATAAAATGTTGATTTTTAAAATGAAAGCGCTATAATTATAGTAAATTACATAGATAAAGAGAGGAGATTTCTCATGATTGAATTTCAAAATGTTAGTAAGTTGTATGGTGATAAAGAGGCCTTGAGCAATCTCAATCTGCAGATTGAAAATGGAGAGATTATGGGCTTAATTGGCCATAATGGTGCTGGGAAATCGACCACTATAAAATCTTTAGTCAGTATCATTTCGCCCAGCAGTGGTCGTATTTTGGTAGACGGTCAGGAGTTATCGGAAAATCGCTTGGCTATCAAACGAAAGATTGGCTACGTAGCAGACTCTCCTGACTTATTTTTACGTTTAACGGCCAATGAATTTTGGGAATTGATTGCCTCATCCTATGATCTGACTAGCTCTGATTTGGAGGCTAGTCTAGCTAGGCTATTAAGTGTTTTTGATTTTGCTGAAAATCGTTATCAGGTTATTGAAACTCTTTCTCACGGAATGCGTCAGAAAGTCTTTGTCATTGGGGCACTCTTGTCTGATCCTGATATTTGGGTTTTGGACGAACCTTTGACTGGTTTGGATCCCCAGGCTGCCTTTGATTTGAAGCAAATGATGAAGGAACATGCGCAAAAAGGGAAGACGGTCTTGTTTTCAACCCATGTCCTAGAGGTAGCTGAGCAAGTCTGTGATCGGATTGCCATTTTGAAAAAGGGACATTTGATTTATTGTGGTAGCGTAGAGGACTTGAGAAAAGACCATCCAGACCAGTCTTTGGAGAGTATCTATCTTAGCCTTGCCGGTAGAAAAGAGGAGGTTTCAGATGCGTCTCAAGGTCATTAAAAAATTAGTTGATATCAATATCCTCTATTCATCTCAAGAAGTTAATCTGGCTAACCTACGAAAGAAGCAAGCTAAAACTCCTGATAAAAAGGTTGATGTGTCAGGGAAATTATTGCGTTCTTATCTTGTTTCTAGTCTGTTGCTACTCCTCTTATTTTCGAATCTAGTTTTTCGTTATCCTTTTGAGGAGGTTCCCAGTCTATTTAGTAATATGGTTGCTATTTTTCTAGTTATTGTCTTTTCTAATAGTTTAACAGCCTTTTACAATGTTTTTTATGAGAGTAAGGATCTGTCCTCTTATAGTCCTTATGCCTTTAAGGAATCAGAAATTATGCTTGCCAAAGGAATATCTGTTCTTTTGCCATCTCTAGTTGGACTTGTCCCTATCTTAGCTTATTTTCTGGTTCTTTATCTTCGATTAGCTCCTTCTCTTTGGTTGGGCTTACCTTTAATGTTGCTGTCCTTAGCTTTATTATTTGCCTCAGTTGGTCTAGGGATGGTCTTGGCAGTCCATTTTTTGGCTCAGACAGCATTTTTCAGAAAGCACCAGTCTCTTTTATCTAATGTCATGATTGGTCTAGGGCTATTATTCCCTATGATACTGGTTTTCTATTCAAATTCAGGAGCTAGTATAGAGACAGTTAGAGAAGTCCCAACCCTCTTTTATCCTCTTCATATCTTTTATAAAATAGCAGTAGAGCCTTTTTCTCTTGAATCCATCTTTGGATTACTTGCTTGGATAGTAGCAACTGTTTTGCTACTTTATCTAACAAAAAAGAAGGTTGTTCCTCAATTTTATCAAGTTGTTATGACCAACAGTGAAGAAAAAATCAGAAAAGAGCGTCGTAGCAAACAAAGCATTTCCATAACTAAAAAAGGTTTTTTCCGTATGGTGTTACGCTACAACCTCTCCCTCTTGGGACAGGGGACTAGCTTGGTAACAGTGCTTTTTACAAGTACTTTCCTGCCTTATTTCTTTATGATAGGCTTAATATTTAAGATTAGGGACTCACAGCTTGTTCCAGAAATAACTGCCGAATACTGGTTGCCCTTGTTTTTTGTGGGAGTGTTTATAGCAGTTTTAAATAACAATATCACAAGTCTATCTTCAATCGGGTTATCTCTGGAGAGGGAAAATTTTGATTTTCTTAAGAGTTTGCCTTTTGATTTTGCTCGTTATGTGAAAGTGAAATTTTGGATTATATTTGCAGTTCAGTCCCTCTTACCTATCTTGACTTTACTTGGTCTTTCCCTTTATTTAGGATTGCCCATTCTTTCGATGATTTACCTTCTTGTGGCATGGTTCCTTGCTAGTGTCATCCTTTCTTGCTATCATTATTTTAAGGATGTGAAAAATCTGTCAACCAATTGGAGTAGTATTACAGACTTGGTGAATCGTTCAAATGGTATAGTCGCAATAGTTTTATTGTTTATATATAGTGCAATCCTAATGGCCCTTGTAATTGGGAGCTTATTCTTGGTTCAGTCTCTCTCCCCTATTCTTGCCATTAGCTTGGGAGTAGGAGCTCTTATCCTCTTGCTTGCTCTTGCTATTTTTGGCTATCATTACTACCTGTCACGCATATTGACAGAAATAGAAAAAAGATGAGATAGTTGGTCGCTTGATTGATAAATTCAATTCGACAAACGCTTTTATAGTTTGTTAGAATGTAGTTGTAAATTATTAAGATTGGTAATCAAAAATATATAGGGAGGAATGTTTTGAATAAGAAATACAACATAGTTCTATTTTTGTTGTTTATAGTTTATTTATTTGGATATTTTTCAATTTCAAAAACGTTAATTCCTATAATGTGTGTGATCCAAGTATTTTTGATAGAACATATATTTAGAGTTCGAAATAGGATTATGCAGATAGGTGAAATTATAATTATTGTTGCTTCTATAATATTATTTATTGATAGTATATTGAGTTTGTAACAAAGCCTTCTCTATAAAATCAAATTTTCCAGATACCTGCTGAAGCTGATTTATCTTCTCTCTATGCCTTCTCATCTTTATTATACTATCTACATCACTAAACTTGACAGACATATATTGCAGGTACAACCTCTCTACCTACAATCTCACAGTTAACCTGAGGCTAGTTTCCTAGTTTGCTATTTGATTTTTGTTGATAAAAGAAATGCTCCTCCACGATGGAAGAGCATTTTTTATTGTAACTCTCACACAATTACTTCCTAAGTTTTTATTAGTATTAGTATACCATTTTTTAAAACTAGAGTAAAAAAGCAAGGGTAGTTTCTTTTTTGAGAATTGTCACAAAATTTGCTATAATAGGGACTATGAATAAAATAAGAGTCAGCAAAAGGGTTGAAAAAAAGCTTTCAAAGGGACTAGTTTTACTAGAAGCCAGTGATCTTGAGAATGTCAATCTTAAGGATCAGGAAGTAGAAGTTCATAGTCAAGATGGAAACTTTCTTGGTACTGCCTACCTTTCTCAGCAAAACAAGGGCTTGGGCTGGTTTGTGAGCACAGACAAGGTGACCTTCAATCAAGCGTTCTTTGAAGCACTGTTTAGACAAGCTAAAGAAAAGAGAAGTGCCTACTATCAAGACGAATTGACAACTGCCTTTCGTCTCTTCAACCAAGAGGGAGATGGCTTTGGCGGTCTGACAGTGGACCTTTATGGAGACTACGCTGTCTTTTCTTGGTATAACTCTTATGTTTATCAGATTCGTCAGACCATCTCAGAAGCCTTTAGACAGGTTTTTCCTGAGGTTTTAGGGACCTATGAGAAGATCCGTTTTAAGGGTTTGGACTATGAATCTGCCCATGTTTATGGTCAAGAAGCGCCTGACTTTTTCACTGTTTTGGAAAATGGTGTCCTCTATCAAGTCTTTATGAATGATGGCTTGATGACAGGGATTTTCCTTGACCAGCATGAAGTTCGCGGTAGTCTAGTGGATGGGTTGGCTATGGGTAAATCCTTGCTCAACATGTTTTCTTATACAGCAGCCTTTTCAGTAGCTGCGGCAATGGGAGGAGCAAGCCAGACTACTTCTGTTGACCTAGCCAAACGTTCACGAGAATTGTCTCAAGCGCATTTTCAGGCAAATGGGCTCAGCACAGACGACCATCGTTTTGTGGTCATGGATGTCTTTGAATATTTCAAATATGCTAAACGAAAAGGCTTGACCTATGATGTGATTGTCCTAGATCCGCCTAGCTTTGCTCGGAACAAAAAACAGACCTTCTCTGTGGCCAAGGATTATCACAAGTTGATATCCCAGAGTCTTGAGATTTTAAACCCGGGAGGGATTATCATTGCTAGTACCAATGCTGCCAATGTTTCCCGCCAGAAATTTACAGAACAAATTGATAAAGGTTTTGCAGGAAGAAGTTACCAGATTTTAAATAAATACGGTCTTCCAGCAGATTTTGCCTATAATAAAAAAGATGAAAGTAGTAATTACCTCAAGGTGATTAGTATGAAGGTTAGTAAATGAAATTAATCGTTTCAGTAATGCCAAGAAGTTTAGAGGAGGCTCAGGCTCTGGATGCCACGAGGTATCTGGATGCCGACATCATTGAATGGCGTGCCGACTATCTGCCTAAGGAAGCGATTTTGCAGGTAGCTCCAGCTATTTTTGAAAAATTCGCAGGCCGTGAGTTGGTTTTCACATTGCGAACTCGCGCTGAAGGGGGAGAAATCGACCTTTCTCCAGAAGAATATATCCATCTAATCAAGGAAGTGGCGCAACTCTATCAACCAGACTATATTGATTTTGAGTATTACAGCTACAAGGATGTTTTTGAGGAAATGCTGGACTTCCCAAATCTCATTTTGAGTTACCACAATTTCCAAGAAACACCTGAAAACATGATGGAAATCTTGTCAGAGTTGACGAGCCTAAATCCAAAACTTGTTAAGGTTGCGGTGATGGCTCACACGGAGCAGGATGTGCTAGACTTAATGAACTATACACGAGGCTTTAAAACCCTCAATCCTGAGCAGGAATATGTGACCATTTCTATGGGCAAGGTGGGCAAGGTCTCTCGTATAACTGCAGATGTGACTGGTTCTAGCTGGTCCTTTGCTAGTCTAGATGAGGCCAGTGCCCCAGGTCAGATTTCCTTAGCTAACATGAAAAAAATTCGGGAGATTTTGGATGAAGCTTGATGGCTATACACGTTTAGCTGCCGTTGTTGCCAATCCTATTAAGCATTCTATTTCCCCTTTTATTCACAATAGTGCCTTTGAGGCGACAGCTACCAATGGTGCTTACGTGGCTTGGGAGATTGAAGCGGCTGACTTGGAAGTCACAGTGGCCAATATTCGTCGCTACCAGATGTTTGGCATTAACCTGTCCATGCCCTATAAGGAGCAGGTGATTCCTTATTTGGATGGGCTGAGCGATGAAGCGCGCTTGATTGGTGCGGTTAATACGGTTGTCAATGAGAATGGCAATTTAATTGGATATAATACAGATGGCAAGGGATTTTTTAAGAGCTTGCCTTCTTTTACAATTTCAGGTAAGAAGATGACCCTGCTGGGTGCAGGTGGTGCGGCTAAGTCTATCTTGGCACAGGCTATTTTGGATGGTGTCAGTCAGATTTCGGTCTTTGTTCGTTCAGTTTCTATGGAAAAAACAAGACCTTACCTAGACAAGTTACAGGAGCAGACAGGCTTTAAAGTGGACTTGTATGCTTTAGAAGATGTTCCTGAACTGCAAGCAAGGGTTGCTGAGTCGGATTTACTTGTCAATGCGACAAGTGTAGGGATGGATAGTCAATCATCTCCAGTTCCTGAAAACATTGTCCTATCAGAAACTCTCCTAGTAGCAGATATTATTTACCAACCCTTTGAAACACCATTTTTGAAATGGGCCAGAAGTCAGGGAAATCAAGCAGTCAATGGTCTGGGAATGTTGCTCTATCAAGCTGCAGAAGCTTTTCAACTGTGGACAGGAAAGGAAATGCCGACAGAAGAAATTTGGCAGTCTTTAACAGAAAAATACCAATAAAGAAAGGGAGATTCTCCTATGAAAATCAGAATCGATATTCCTCATCATCCTTATGATATTCAGATTGAAAAAGGTTGTCTGGCTCAGGCTGGTCAATGGTTGCGAGAACTCTGGCAACCACAAAAGGTAGTCATTGTGACAGATAACCATGTAGCTTCTCTTTATGCAGAGAAGGTCAAGCTCAGCCTAGAAGATGCTGGTTTTCAGGTAGCAGTTTTTGACTTTTTAGAAGGCGAAGAAAGAAAGAATTTAACCACTGTCCAGAAAGTCTATGAATTTTTAGTCAAGCAAGGTCTGACTCGTAGTGATGGAATCGTGGCTCTCGGAGGTGGTGTCGTTGGAGACCTGGCTGGTTTCGTAGCCTCTACCTATATGCGGGGTATTCATTTTGTTCAGATACCGACTAGCTTGACAGCCCAGGTGGATTCTTCTATCGGTGGAAAGACAGGCGTCAATACTCCATTTGCTAAAAATATGGTGGGGACCTTTGCCCAGCCAGACGGGGTTCTGATTGACCCACTTGTTCTTGAAACCCTCGGAAAAAGAGAGTTGATTGAAGGGATGGGTGAAGTTATCAAATATGGCTTGATTGAGGATCCAGAACTATGGACTCTATTGATGGAGCTAGATGGTACTGTAGAGAGCATTCTGGAACATGCAGAGACTTTGATTGAACATTCTTGTCAGGTTAAGCGCAAGATGGTGGTTGAGGATGAGCTGGACAATGGTGTTCGCCTTTACCTCAATTTTGGTCATACAATTGGCCATGCCATTGAAGTGACTGCCGGTTATGGCAAGGTCATGCATGGAGAAGCTGTGGCTATGGGTATGGTACAGATTTCCAAGGTTGCTGAGGAAAAAGGTCTCATGCCAGAAGGAATAACTCAGTCTATTACAGAGATGTGTCAGAAATTTGGCTTGCCTGTTGACTATGAAAACTGGGATGTAGATAAGCTTTATCAAGCTCTTACTCATGACAAGAAAGCGCGTGGCAATACCTTGAAATTGGTCTTGGTGCCAGAGCTTGGTTCAGCGACTATTCACCCAGTTTCTCTGGAAGAGATGAAAGACTACTTGGTAAAATAAGGAGAGTGTATGAGATATTTAACTGCAGGAGAATCACACGGCCCCCGTCTGACGGCTATCATTGAAGGAATTCCAGCTGGGCTACCTTTGACAGCAGAGGATATCAATGAGGACCTTAAACGCCGTCAGGGTGGTTACGGTCGTGGTGGCCGTATGAAGATTGAGAGTGACCAGGTTGTCTTTACTTCGGGTGTTCGCCATGGGAAGACGACAGGGGCGCCTATTACCATGGATGTCATCAATAAGGACCACCAAAAATGGCTGGATATTATGTCTGCGGAAGACATTGAAGAGCGACTTAAAAGCAAACGGAAAATCACTCATCCTCGTCCAGGTCATGCTGACTTGGTAGGGGGGATCAAGTACCGTTTTGACGATTTGAGAAATTCTTTGGAGCGTTCATCTGCCCGTGAAACCACCATGCGGGTGGCAGTTGGGGCAGTAGCCAAACGCCTCTTGGCTGAGCTGGATATGGAAATTGCCAATCATGTTGTAGTCTTCGGTGGCAAGGAAATCGATGTTCCTGAGAATCTCACAGTTGCTGAGATTAAGGAAAGAGCTGCCCAGTCTGAAGTTTCTATTGTCAACCAAGAAAGAGAACAGGAAATCAAGGATTATATTGACCAAATCAAACGTGACGGGGACACCATTGGTGGAGTAGTAGAGACGGTTGTTGGAGGTGTTCCAGTTGGTCTTGGTTCCTATGTCCAATGGGACAGAAAATTGGATGCCAGACTTGCCCAAGCAGTTGTCTCTATCAATGCCTTTAAAGGGGTGGAATTTGGTCTTGGCTTTGAAGCTGGTTATCGTAAAGGCAGCCAAGTCATGGATGAAATTCTCTGGTCTAAAGAAGACGGCTATACTCGCCGTACCAACAATCTAGGGGGCTTTGAAGGTGGTATGACCAATGGGCAACCTATTGTTGTTCGAGGCGTGATGAAGCCCATTCCTACTCTCTACAAACCACTCATGAGTGTGGATATCGAAACCCACGAACCTTACAAGGCAACTGTTGAAAGAAGTGATCCGACCGCTCTTCCAGCTGCAGGTGTAGTTATGGAAGCTGTTGTGGCAACGGTTCTGGCACAAGAAATCCTTGAAAAATTCTCATCAGACAATCTAGAGGAATTAAAAGAAGCAGTGGCAAAACATCGAGACTATACAAAGAACTATTAAGGAGTTCCTATGGCAAAAACAGTCTATATCGCAGGTCTTGGATTGATTGGAGCCTCTATGGCCCTTGGCATCAAACGCGATCATCCAGATTATGAAATTTTGGGTTATAATCGCAGTCAAGCTTCGAGAGATATCGCCTTGAAAGAAGGCATGATTGACCGTGCAACGGATGATTTTGCCAGTTTTGCTCCTTTGGCAGATATCATTATTCTCAGTTTGCCAATCAAACAGACCATTGCTTTCATTAAGGAGTTGGCTAACTTGGACTTGAAAGAAGGAGTGATTATCTCAGATGCTGGTTCGACTAAGTCAGCCATTGTGGATGCGGCGGAGCAATATTTGGCTGGCAAACCTGTTCGCTTCGTCGGAGCCCATCCCATGGCTGGTAGTCACAAGACAGGGGCTGCTTCTGCAGATGTCAATCTTTTTGAAAATGCCTATTATATCTTTACGCCTTCGAACCTGACAAGTTCTGACACACTTGCGGAAATGAAGGATCTGCTTTCAGGTCTTCATGCTCGTTTTATCGAGATTGATGCCAAGGAGCATGATCGTGTGACTTCTCAGATTAGCCATTTTCCTCATATTCTGGCTTCCAGTCTCATGGAACAGACCGCGGTTTATGCTCAAGAACATAAGATGGCAAGGCGCTTTGCGGCAGGTGGTTTTCGAGATATGACTCGGATTGCGGAAAGCGAGCCAGGGATGTGGACTTCTATTCTCTTGTCAAATAGTGAAACTATTCTGGAGCGAATTGCGGATTTCAAGGAGCGTTTGGAAGCGATTGGTCAGGCCATCAGCAAGGGAGATGAAGAGCAAATCTGGAACTTTTTCAACCAAGCGCGTGAGCAACGTCAGGCCATGGAAATCCATAAGCGTGGTGGAGTAGATAGCTCTTATGACCTCTATGTTGACGTTCCCGATGAAGAAGACGTTATTTTACGAATCTTGGAATTGCTACGTGGAACTTCCTTGGTCAATATTCATATCAACGAGGAAAATCGTGAAGACATTCACGGGATTCTGCAAATTTCATTTAAAAATGCTCAAGACTTGGAACGAGCTGAGCATCTCATAACAGAAAATACCGACTACACAGTCGTCATCAAATAAGGAGAAAATCATGTCAAATATTTACGATAGTGCAAACGAACTCAGTCGCGGTCTACGCGAATTACCAGAATACAAGGCTGTTAAAGTAGCTAAAGATGCTATTTCAGCAGATGCTGAGGCAAGCAAAATTTTTACAGAATATGTTGCCTTCCAAGAGGAAATTCAAAGACTAGCCCAGACAGGTCAAATGCCAGATGCATCCTTCCAAGCGAAGATGGAAAACTTTGGCAAGCAGATTCAGGGGAATAACCTCTTGTCAGAATTCTTTACCAAGCAACAACAATTGGCCATTTACCTTTCTGACATTGAAAAAATTGTTTTCGAACCAGTTTCAGAATTGCTAAAATAAGAAAATAACTATCATAAAGTCAGAAATTTTTAAGGAATTTCTGGCTTTTTATGATAAAATAAGTAAAAGTATTGCAAGTATGAGGTCCAGTATGAAACTAAAAACAAACATTCGCCACTTGCATGGCAGTATTCGCGTTCCAGGTGACAAGTCTATCAGCCACCGTTCCATTATCTTTGGAAGTTTGGCTGAGGGTGAGACTAAGGTTTATGATATTCTGCGAGGTGAAGATGTTCTTTCGACCATGCAGGTTTTTCGTGACCTTGGTGTTGATATTGAGGATAAAGATGGGGTTATTACCATTCAAGGTGTAGGTATGGACGGCTTAAAAGCTCCGCAAAATTCTTTGGATATGGGAAATTCTGGCACCTCGATTCGCCTGATTTCAGGCGTTCTTGCTGGTGCAGACTTTGAAGTAGAAATGTTTGGAGATGATAGTCTTTCCAAACGTCCTATGGATCGTGTGACGATTCCACTGAAAAAAATGGGCGTCAGCATTTCAGGGAAAACTGAGCGAGACCTGCCTCCTCTTAGCTTAAAAGGGACGAAAAACCTCAAACCTATTCAGTATGAGTTGCCGATTGCCTCTGCCCAAGTCAAGTCAGCCTTGATGTTTGCGGCCTTGCAGGCTAAGGGGCAGTCAGTTATTATCGAAAAAGAATGCACCCGTAATCATACTGAAGATATGTTGCAACAATTTGGTGGCCATTTAAGTGTGGACGGCAAGAAAATCACAGTTCAAGGACCACAAAAATTGACTGGACAAAAGGTGGTCGTACCAGGAGATATTTCCAGTGCAGCCTTTTGGTTAGTCGCAGGTTTGATTGTTCCAAATTCTCGTCTAGTGCTGCAGAATGTGGGCATCAACGAAACGCGTACAGGTATTATCGATGTCATTCGTGCCATGGGTGGAAAACTAGAAATAACTGAAATTGACCCAGTCGCTAAATCTGCTACCTTGATTGTTGAGTCTTCTGACTTGAAAGGAATAGAAATTGGTGGCGCTTTGATTCCACGCTTGATTGATGAATTGCCAGTTATCGCTCTACTTGCGACTCAAGCCCAAGGTGTCACAGTTATCAAGGATGCTGAGGAACTTAAGGTCAAGGAAACAGACCGCATTCAGGTTGTGGCAGACGCCTTAAATAGCATGGGAGCAGATATTACTCCTACAGCTGATGGACTGATTATCAAAGGGAAATCAGCCCTTCATGGTGCTAGAGTCAATACGTTTGGAGACCACCGTATCGGCATGATGACGGCTATCGCGGGCCTCTTGGTTGCAGATGGAGAAGTGGAGCTTGATCGTGCTGAAGCTATCAATACCAGCTATCCTAGCTTCTTTGATGATTTGGAGAGCTTGATTCATGGCTAAGGTATTACTAGGATTTATGGGGGCTGGCAAATCGACTATTGCAAGAGGTTTGGACCCTAATTACCTTGATATGGATGCCCTGATTGAGAAACGCTTAGGTATGTCCATTGCGGAATTTTTCGCTGAAAAGGGAGAAGGAGCCTTTCGACAGGTAGAGTCAGAAGTATTAGCTGATTTACTACAAAGAGATCAAGTTGTGTCAACTGGTGGGGGAGTGGTTATTTCTCAGCGAAATCGTGACTTACTAAAGACAAATTCTGATAATATCTACCTGAAAGCTGATTTTGACACCCTCTACCAACGCATATCAGCTGATAAAGACAATCAGCGCCCGCTTTTTCTAAATAATAGCAAGGAAGAATTAGCAGCTATTTTCCAAGAAAGACAGACTTGGTATGAGGAAGTTGCCAGTCGGGTTTTGGATGTGACCAAGCTAAGCCCAGAGGAAATTATAGAGGAACTGAGATGAAAATTGCTTATCTAGGTCCCAAGGGATCATTTTCACACCATGTTGTGCAGACAGCTTTTCCTCAGGAGGAATTGCAGGCCTTTGCCAATATTACAGATGTCATCAAGGCCTATGAGCAAGGTTTGGTGGACTATTCTGTGGTGCCAGTTGAAAATTCTATCGAGGGTAGTGTTCATGAAACCTTGGACTACCTTTTTCATCAGGCTCGCATTCAAGCAGTAGCAGAAATCGTTCAGCCTATTCATCAGCAGTTGATGGTGGTTCCAGGTCATACTAAGATTGAAAAGATTTTTTCACATCCACAGGCCTTGGCTCAAGGAAAGAAATTCATCGATGAACAATATCCAGAGGCCCAAATCGAGGTAACAGCTAGTACAGCTTATGCGGCTCGTTTTATTTCTGAACATCCAGACCAGCCTTATGCAGCCATAGCTCCTAGAAGTTCTGCCGAAGAATATGGCTTGGAACTGATTGCCGAGGATATTCAGGAAATGGAAGCCAATTTCACACGTTTCTGGGTTTTGGGAGCTGAAGGTGCAACCATTCCCTTGCAAGCACAAACTGAAAAAATGAGTTTGGCCTTGACCTTACCTGACAACCTTCCCGGTGCCCTCTACAAGGCCCTTTCAACTTTTGCTTGGCGAGGAATTGACCTGACAAAAATTGAAAGTCGTCCACTCAAGACAGCGCTGGGAGAATACTTTTTCATTATCGATGTGGACTATGCTGATAAGGATTTGGTCCACTTTGCCCAAAAAGAATTAGAAGCGATTGGAATCCAGTATAAAGTAATGGGTGCCTATCCCATTTATCCAATATCAGACAATGGAAAGGAGAGAAGATGAGTAAAGAAAATCCTTTAAACCATCACGAGCAGTTACGTTATGACTATCTTTTTAAGAACATTCATTACCTCAATGAGCGAGAGAAAAAAGAGTTTGCTTACCTGCAAGGTAAGTTAAATATGGCTAGCAGTAGTAAAGCTTCTCCAGAAATTCATAATGAAAATCACGATATGGAAGAGTCTTTTATGGAACCAATCAATCAGTCTCCTCTTCCATCCTATGGCAACCGAAGTCGTACAAAAAAATACCAGAAAAGTCATTCTCTTCCAAAGGTTAAGTCCAAGAAACGTAAGATTCGTTGGGGGCGCATTTTTGCAGGATTGCTTGCCCTTCTAGCCTGTGTCGGTTTTGGTATGATTTTTATGTTCCTAAAAGGCTATTCAAATGCGGACCCAAATAAACCTGCCAATGCTAAGGCAGCTCAAGTAGAAGTTTTTCATGGTCAAGATACCAAGGATGGAGTTAATATTTTGATTATGGGGACGGATGGACGGATTGGCCAAAATAGTGCTGAGACGAGAACGGACTCTATTATGGTACTAAATGTTGGTGGCTCAGATAAGAAAATTAAGCTGGTCAGCTTCATGCGTGATAACTTAGTTTATATTGATGGATATAGTAAGATTATCAATGGAAAGAAACAAACAGATAACAAGTTAAATGTAGCCTATGAACTAGGGGAACAGGAAGGCCAAAAAGGAGCAGAAATGGTTCGCCAAGTATTGAAAGATAATTTTGACTTGGACATTAAGTACTATGCCTTGGTTGATTTTCAGGCCTTTGCAACCGCTATTGACACTCTCTTCCCTGATGGGGTGACGATTGATGCCAAATTCTCAACCTTAGAAGGTCAACCTTTAACCGAAGCTACGGTGGGAGATGACTTGCATGCTACAGAAACAGAGTCTCCAACCCAAACCATCAAAGTCGGAAAACAACAGATGAATGGTTCAACCTTGCTCAATTATGCTCGCTTCCGTGATGATGATGAAGGTGATTACGGTCGTACCAAGAGACAACAGCAAGTGCTGACAGCTGTTCTGCAGCAACTCAAGGATCCAACTAAACTTTTTACTGGATCAGAAGCACTTGGTAAGGTCTTTGGGATGACCTCTACGAATGTTCCCTATAGTTTCTTATTGACAAATGGTTTATCCTTCCTAGATGGAGCGCAAAATGGCATTGAGAGATTAACGGTTCCAGAACTAGGTGATTGGGTAGATGATTATGATGTTTATGGAGGACAGGCACTCTTAGTAGACCAAAATAAATATCAAACTAAACTTTCTCAAATGGGAATGAGATAAGATAAGACAAAATTCCAAATAAAAAACTATACTTTAAATATAAAATAACGATCCTTGGACAATAGTCCCTTATCTCCAAAAAAGCAACGGATTTGCCGTTGCTTTTTTACATGGTTGCGATAGTCTTTGTAAAATAGAATTGCTTAATAAACCATTTAGAAAGTCTATCCCATGCATTTTCACTATAACACAAATCAAACAACTATACCACTAGAAATCAGTTCTTTCTTACCACAAGATCATCTTGTCTTTACTATTGAAAAAGTGGTGAATACCTTGGAAGATTGTCACTTCGACGCCTTCTATCATGCCTTTGGTTACCCATCTTATCACCCTAAAATGCTTGTATCTACTCTTTTATTTTCCTATTTACAAGAGATTCTCTCTGGTCAAAAAATTGCTAATGAAGAGTATACAAGTTATTCTGAAACAGATCCTTTGAAAATCATAAACGATAAAGGAGTGATAGAAGATATCGGCACAGTCCGTCAGGTGATAGAAAACGAGACAGGAATAAAGGTTTACGTAGTTGAGAGTTCAGACAAATCTTTATGGTATACTATAAGTAAATCAGTGCATGATATATTTGTAAAATAACATAAAGGAGACGTCATGAAGCCATTAAAAATTGTAGGAATCATTTTAGCTAGTTTTTTGGTTATTGTTGGATTAAGCATAGGAGGATATAAAGTAATGCAAAAAGTAGAACACGATGAGATGGCGAGAATTGTTAAAAGTGAGGAAGTCAAAAAGATTGTTGAAAATAAACTTAAATATCTAGATAGTGAGGCCTTAACAAAAGAAGGTACAATAAAATCGTATGAAATTGATATCGACTCAATTAAGCATAATCCCATGGGTGGTATTGATTTTAAAGTATATGTAAATTCAGATAAAAAACTAAGAGTGATGTATGGATTAGAGAAAGATAGCACTACCGGAAAAATTGAATATTCAGGTGGCGGCTATTCTGCTCAACTTGCAGAATTGTTAAAAAAGGTGAAAAAATGATACAAAAATATACGGAACATGATAGACAAAAAATTGCTGCTAGAGAATATACGTAGTATACGAAAGATGATCCAATTGATATTGGAACTGATAACAATCCTAATGTAATCGGCACAGTTCGTCAGGTGATTGAAAACGAGACAGGGTTGAAGGTTTATGTAGTTGAGAGTCCAGACAAATCTTTACGGTATACTATAAGTAAATCAGTACATGATATATTTGTAA
Source organism: Streptococcus sp. HMSC063B03 (assembly GCF_001836965.1). GTDB lineage: Bacteria > Bacillota > Bacilli > Lactobacillales > Streptococcaceae > Streptococcus > Streptococcus pneumoniae_F. The sequence continues at coordinate 145,794 of NZ_KV831045.1, forward strand.
AATAACATAAAGGAGACATCATGAAACCATTAAAAATTGTAGGAATTGTTTTAGCTAGTTTATTAGTTATCGTTGGATTAAGCGTAGGAGGATTTAAAGTGATGAAACAAGCAGAACATGATGAGATGGTGAGAATTGTAGAGAGTGAGGAAGCGAAAGAGATTTTTAAAGTGCGCTTAAAGCAAATAGATCCGAATGCTCTAACAGAAAAAGGAATTATTAAATCATATAAAGTTGATTCTTTTGAACATAATCCAATGGGAGGAATAATTGTTTATTTGTATATAAATGATTCTTCAAGTTATAAAGTTAGTGTTTTCTTACATAAAGATAGTGATGGTAAATTAAGAAATGGCGGTGGGAGTAATCCACCTCTGGAAAAATTAAAGGGAGACTCAAACTGATGGATTCTATGTATAGCGAATATGAACGAAAGTTAATTACTGAAAAAGAATATGATAATACATTACAAGTTGATAATGATATTTATATAGAAACTCGAAAAAGTTCCATCAGCACAGTTCGTCAGGTGATTGAAAACGAGACAGGATTGAAGGTTTACGTAGTTGAGAGTCCAGACAAATCTTTATGGTATACTATAAGTAAATCAGTACTTGATATATTTGTAAAATAACATAAAGGAGATATCATGAAGTCATTAAAAATTATAGGAATCGTTTTAGCTAGTTTACTAGTTATTGTTGGATTAAGTATAGGAGGATACAAGGTGATGAAAAAAGTAGAACAAGACGAGATGGTTAGGGTTGTCAAGGGTGAGGAAGTCAAAAAGATCATAGAAGATAACCTAAAGCTGAGGCATAAAGGGGCACTTGAAGAAGGAAATATTATCCAGAATTATGATATAGATATTAATTCCATTTTTCATAGTCCAATGGGAGGGATCAAATTTAAAATTTATATAAATAATGACGAAGAATTATATGTATTTTTCACTATTAATAAAGATAGAAGTAGCGGAAAGTTAGTTAATGATGGTGGAGGAAACTCGGCTAAATTTGAAAAAATAATAACGGAGAGAAAAAGTGAATAGACAGTATAGTGATCATGAACGTCAAAAAATTGCTAATGAAGAGTATACAAAGTATTCTGAAACAGATCCCTTGAAAATCATAAATGATAAAGGAGAGATAGAAGACATCGGTACAGTCCGTCAGGTGATAGAAAACGAGACAGGAA
>NZ_KV831045.1:147090-237538 GCF_001836965.1 Streptococcus sp. HMSC063B03
CGAGACAGGAATAAAGGTTTACGTAGTTGAGAGTCAAGATCAATCTGAAGTGTCCGTTCTTTACGAAGGTTCTAAAGCGCCATTTGATGAAGGATGGGAAGTGGATTGGCTTGCAAATGATATTCCTATGGCTCAAAATATTTTGAAAGGTGAAGAAGGGGTGACTTCTCAGTTGAATGCGGCGGCATCTATCTTAGATGATATAATGTTGGAATATCCAAACGCTAAAATCTCAGTTTATGGTCACTCTCTTGGTTCTATGAATGCTCAATACGCCCTAGCTAATGTTAGGGACATTTCACGTATTTCAGGAGCTTATATCTACCAAGGCCCGAATATCTATCCGGTCTTGACCAAAGAACAGCGGCAGCGTGTGGATGCGATAAAGTATCGTATTCATAATTATGTTGATGATAAAGATTTGGTTCCTATAGGTTACCCTAAAAATAGAATGGATAGTGTCGGTGTTGTAGGGATGATGCATCATGTGGACTCTGTACAACAGGTAGATTTTGTATATTCTCAACACTTGTGGGGCGGTTATGTTTTTAATGAAGATGGTAGTCTTAAAATTAAGAATGATCGTTCATCGTTTGAAAAACGGTATTCATCTGGTTTGGATAAGGTTTCCAGTGGCTTGTATTCCTATGCAAAGGCTAAAGAGGCATTGGCTTCAGGCGGTTATACGAGTGGTGAGGAACTCTTTTTAGACTCCGAACAGGCCTTAACGATTTCATCGGGATTGCATGAAGTCGCAAATGCTGGTCATGAAGAGATTTGCTCCATAGTTCATAAAGCTCACCAAGAAGCAGAGAAAATAGTAGCGAGCACTTATCACGTTCCCTTTGGTTTTATTTTATCACCTACAGAGGTGGCGATAGCCTATTCTGACGGAGGAGTATCTCGTACGACAATCGTAGATGACCTTGATCATTATTTCTATCCAAAAATCAAAAAATCAGAAAAATTAGCCGAAGATTTTCAAAGTTTAGAAAAGCAAATAGCAGATGGTGTCCAAAAGAAATTGGAAGATGATAAAGAGTTAGCAGGGAATTTTAAAGAATGGATGAAAGTCAAGTAATCTGGCAGAAATTAAGAACAAAGCAAAACCATTTAGATTTATTAGATGAACGCAATCGTTCTATTCGCCAACAAAGAGAAGAACAATTTGAAGACCTTCAGCAAAAACGTGACCAATTGTTGCATATGATGGAAGGAAAGTACCAGATGATCCAGCATACCCTGGGACAAGTGGACGTGGATACTACTGAGGAAAGAGCACGATTAAACAGAATAGCTTCGGACTTTAGCCAAGCAGTATCTATAGGATTTATAAGAAATCAGCGCGCTTTGGAACAAAGTATTGAAAAAGAAGAGATTGAGTATAGACGAGAACGACGAAAATTAGAAGAGGATATAGATACCTTACATCGTCGAAAGATGAAATTTGATCAAGAAAAAAAGAAGGGATAGCTTATGTTTGATGAAATGATTAATGATTTCTTCTCAGGAGTGAACAATAATATGATTGAGATTCAGAAGGGACTAGAACGTTTACTAATCAGTCATATCTATTCACCGATCAAATTGAATGAGCGTAATAATTTGATGTCAGATGGTGACTTTAAGATCAAAACAGAAGCTCTAGCAACAAAGACAGCACTAGGGATGATTTCTAGTCAACTCGATACAACTATGAAAGGAGCTTATTCGACAAAGGTTGTTGAGACTTTGAAGACGAAAGAAAAAGATTATGATACGATTGTGTAGAGATGAATATTCTACAATTGGAATTAGATAGGAGATTAATACAGGAAAAATCAAGGTTTGAATCACCAGTAAAATAGTGGTTTGAACTTTGATTTTTCTTAGTGTCTGATGGATTTTTAAGGCTTTTTTATGGTATAATAAAACGATATAACTCGTTATTGAACAGAAGAGGAGAGACATGAGTGATTTGAAAGCGATTCAGGCTCGTAGTCTGGAAATGGCTGAATATTTCGTCGCATTTTGTAAAGAACATGATTTGCTTTGTTATCTTTGTGGTGGAGGTGCTATTGGTGCCCTTCGAAACAAGGGTTTCATTCCTTGGGATGATGATCTAGATTTTTTTATGCCCCGTAAGGATTATGAAAAATTGGCAGAATTATGGCCTCGTTATGCAGATGAGCGTTATTTCTTGTCAAAGAGTAACAAGGATTTTGTCGACCGCAATCTTTTTATTACTATTCGTGACAAGGAAACTACCTGTATTAAACCTTACCAACAAGATTTGGATTTGCCACATGGTTTGGCTTTGGATGTTTTGCCTTTGGATTATTATCCGAAAAATCCAGCTGAGAGAAAGAAACAGGTTCGCTGGGCCTTGATTTATTCACTCTTTTGTGCCCAAACTATTCCAGAAAAGCATGGCGCACTTATGAAATGGGGGAGTCGCATTTTACTGGGTGTGACACCAAAATCTCTTCGTTATCGCATTTGGAAAAAAGCTGAAAAAGAAATGACCAAGTACAGTCTGGCTGAGAGCGATGGAATCACGGAGTTATGCTCTGGTCCTGGCTACATGAGAAACAAGTATCCAATCGCATCCTTTGAAGATAATCTCTTCTTGCCATTTGAAGAGACAGAGATGCCCGTTCCAGTCGGCTATGATGCCTATCTCAGCACTGCTTTTGGTGATTATATGACACCTCCACCAGCAGACAAACAAGTACCGCATCATGACGCCATTATAGCAGATATGGACAAGAGCTACACAGAGTACAAGGGAGAATATGGAGCATGATGGGAGAAAAAATAAGCGTTATCGTTCCAGTCTACAATGTAGAAGCCTATTTGGAACGATGTGTGGAGTCAATTCTCCATCAGACTTATACCAATTTTGAACTAATCCTAATAAATGATGGGTCTACTGATTCTAGTGGACAAATCTGTGATCATTTAGCAAATCAGTATGAGAATATTAAGGTTTACCATATCGAAAATGCTGGTGTTTCTAATGCAAGAAATCTTGGAATTCAGTTAGCGACGGGTTCTTGGGTTACCTTTATTGATAGCGATGATTTTGTTACCCAAGATTACCTAGCTACTTTAGCAAGTGCAGTTGAAGGGTTGAATGTAGGCTTTGTAATTGCTCCTCTACACCATATCAAAAATGGCATTGTAACAGACCTACCTCCACATTCTGGAAAAATAGAACTCTGGTCAACAGAAGAAACCATGAAAGAATTACTGATGACTACCAGAACGTCATTTTTTCCAGTCGCAAAACTGTTTAAGAGAGACCTGCTTGAGGATGAAAAGTTTAATACAAATTATCACCTGGCTGAAGATGCCCTATTTTTAACTGAATTGTTACTAAAGACAAGATGTAGTAGCGTATTTATTGACAAACCGATTTATTATTATGATCATCGTGAGGGAAGTGCGACAACATCTGTTAATCGGTATGTATTTGATACGATAGAAGTTTATAAGCAAATAATTGCTCAAGTTTCACAAGTCTTCCCTAATTTAAAATATGAATTAATAAACAGAGAGTGTTGGTCGTACATCACAGTTTACGATAAAATTATCTTTACTTCACGTGAAGAGTATCAAAAGGAGAAAGCCGAGCTGAGGAATTGGATTGTTCATCACCGACACGAAATATGGGAGGATGCTTATTTCACCACTTTTCGCAAGGTAGCGATCCTATCACTTGTCATTTCTCCATGGCTATATAAGAAAATTGTTGGATTAAAAAACTAATATCATGAGAAGGAGTTGAAAATGAATTTTTCAAAAATGGATGAATACTTTGAAAAATCAAAACTATGGATTGCGTATCTATTTGTTTTCATTTCGATTTTAAGTATGAGTTCACTGGTTTATAAGATAGCAAATCCCCTCTACAAGGGATTATCAGCGATTGTAGTACTTTATATTTGCTGTACCTTATTGTTTAAGTGGAAAGAAATCACAGTAGATCGCAAATTTCTGTCCTTATTTGGTCTATTGGCTGGAAGTCATCTGTTATCAGCTATTTTTAATCGCTCTGGACATTTGATTGGAAATGTGATAGAGATCCTCTTTATGGTGACCTATATTTTATTATTTACCATGTTACAATCAGGGCAACTTAAAAAATTATTTGACTGGATTGCCTATACGGTTCAAATTGTATCTTTTTCTTCAGCAATTTTTGCGTTTGGTTTATTGGTAAGTAGAGTCCTTATCCTATTTAAGATTGGCGAACAATCTTATTACTATGGTGTTATGAATGGACGTCTGTGGGGGATTGTTAATCCAAATGCTAGTGCGATATTTTCATACATTAGCATTATTTTGGCTATGTATTTGATTCATAAAGGAAGTAAATATTCTGTCTATCTTAAACTGAATAATGTAATTCAATTAGTTTACTTCGCAACCATGCAAAGTAGAGGAGCTTTATTATCTTTAGTGTTAATGATTGGGTTTTATAGTTTCTTTATTAACGGGGGCAAGTTAGCTAAGCGATTTTTAATCTTTATTGTTTCTGCTTTACTTGTTTCTGCTGCTAATATTGGATTGAGTTATGTAACCTCTATTTACATATCCTCGGGGAAAGCGACTGTATTAGACTTAAATAAAGGACAATCTTATGCAGAAACGGATTCTTCAGTTATAAAAAAAACAGGTGAACTTCATCTAATAGAAACAACACCTAGTGGTAGAACTTATATTTGGAAAAATGCTATAAAAATGGGAAGTGAGAAACCAATTTTTGGTTATGGTGTAAGAAATGTTCCAGATTATTACACAAAATATTTCAGTAAATTTGAGATTCAAAATTCTCTTATTGGTGGAAATTTCCATAACATTTTGGTAACGATATTTGTTAGTTCTGGAATTTTAGGTTTAGTATCCTTTCTACTTCTACTAGGATATATAATTAAGCGCTTTTTGACTTATTTGATTGTTTCTAAAAAGAACTCTGAAAAGTTGATTATGATTCTTTTCTTTGGCATCTTGTTCGGTCAATTATTTGAAAGTCAGATTATGTACTCAACTAACTTTATTAATATTATCTTTTGGTTGATTATTGGTTATGGATTAGTTGTTTGCAAACGTGATGAAGGTATTCGTTATCAGGAAGTAACTGATATTAGAGAGATCCAACAGATGGAACTAGGAATCATGGAATACATTCATGAAACTTGCCAGAAAATTGGTGTCAAATATTTCCTAGCTTATGGCAGTCTTATCGGTGCGGTTCGTCATAAAGGTTTTATTCCTTGGGATGATGACATGGATATCTGTATGTTACGAGAAGATTATGAAAAGTTGCAAGACTATCTTATTGCTAACCCTGATGAACGTTACGAAGTGATGTCTTATAAAAATAATCTCAACTATGTCTATCCCTTCATGAAAGTGCAGGATAACCATACCTACTTGCTAGAAGAAGATGTTCGTATTGATTCAAATATGGGGATTTATGTAGATATTTTCCCTGTAGATGGCTACGAGAATGATGCCAATTTCAAGAACAAGATGACAAAGCTGATAAAGAAACGTCAATTGAGTTGCTATACATTTAAAGGTATCACCAATACGAAAAGTGTTCTGAATTCACTGATACGCTATATTTCAGTTATTATTTTTTATTTCACAAATACAAATAAATACGTTGCACAAATTGAAGAACTTGCTAAATCACGTAAAGTGTCAGATTATGAGGAAGTGGATTATCTTATCTACAAGGATATGAACAAACCAGTGTGGAGACGCGAATGGCTAGAACAAGTTACTACTGGAACATTTGAAGGTAAGAAATTTACTATTCCGAAAAAATATCATGAAATTTTGACCTCAGACTACGGAGATTATATGCAATTGCCGCCAGTTGAACAAAGAGTATCTCATCATGATTTTAAATTGTGGAAGATTGTTAAAAAGTCTAAATAACTGGATTGGGATTAAGAAACGTTTAAAAATATAGTCAAAATTAGGAGAATAAAACCTATGTCTGAAAGAACTTTAACTCTTGAAGAAATCAAACAAGTAGAATTAGATATTTTGAAGTATCTTCATGATCTTTGTGAACAACATCATATCAAATATTTTATTGATTTTGGAACATTACTAGGAGCTGTACGCCATAAAGGATTTATACCTTGGGATGATGATACAGATATTTCCTTAGCGCGTGATGAGTTTGAAAAACTGTATAAGGTTTTAAAAAATGAAAATCATCCCTACTACAAATTAATTTCATTCAGAGAAACAAAGGGGTATCCTTACAGTTATATGCGAGTCTATGATGTGAGGACACGTCGAGATGCTAATCTTATAGATAAAACGGTCGTATTGGGAACCTGCGTTGACATCTTTCCATATGATGGTGTCGTAACGCAAGAAAGTGACCAGAAGAAAATGAAGCTCTACAAATATTTCATTCGTCTTTCTTCTTTGAATTTTAAAGGGATTAAGTCTGAGAATGGTGGACTTAAAAATCTCCCTCGTTATATGGGGTCAGCTATTTTTCGTTTAACTTCCCCACAGATATGGAACCAAAAATTAGAGAGTCTTGCTTTGAAGTATAGTGTGGATCAAGCAACAGATCTCACTTGTACTATCTATGATTCCTATTATCCAGATGGTATAAAAAAAGAATGGCTCTATGATTTGATTGATATGCCGTATGAAAACATTGTGGTCAAGGTTCCTAGAAAATACCATGAATTACTTGTCTACGAATTTGGAGAAAACTATATGAGTCCGCCACCCATTGAGCAACAAGTGCCAGGAGGAGATAAAAATTATTGGATTGATTAGTATAAGTTTCTTATCTTTTAAAATAAAGGGGTTTTCAAGATGAAAAATAAACAGTTAATAAAATTAGTTGGGTATAGTTTTCTTGTATTCTTTCTAGCGCTGATTCAGTTATCGCAAGGAGTAGATGCAAATACTATCTCTGCAGGTTCGGGCAATCGTATCCATTTCATAAATACTAAAGCAAAATCTGGGAGTGACGCCATCCTTCTGGAAAGCAATGGTCACTATGCTTTGATTGATATGGGAGAAGACTATGATTTTCCTGATGGGAGTGACCCACGCTATCCAAGTCGTTGGGGAATTTCTATGAGAAATTATCAAGTATTAGAGGATAGATTGATTCGCCACCTAGATGAAATAGGTGTTAAAAAATTAGATTTTATCATAGGAACTCATGTTCATAGTGATCATATTGGTGGAGCAGACGAAATACTCAATCGTTATCAGGTTGGTAAGTTTTATTTGAAAAAATATTCAGATGATCGAATCACAGCAAAGTGGGGTCTATGGGATAATCTTTTCAATTATGATAATGCTTTGAGAGCAGCTCAAAAACGAGGAGTTACGCTTATCCAGAATATTTCAGATGAGGATAGCCATATAAAATTAGGTGATATGGATATCCAGCTCTACAACTATAAGAATGAATATGATGCTGATGGGAATCTGAAAAAAGTTCGAGATGATAACTCCAACTCCATTGTTTCAGTAGTGACTGTGGCAGGAAAGAGAATCTATCTTGGTGGAGATTTGGATAATGCCGAAGGAGCAGAAGATAAGTTAGGTCCAGTTATCGGCAAGGTTGATATGATGAAATGGAACCACCATTATGATGCGACAATTTCAAATACGATTAATTTCCTTGAAAACTTATCACCAAAAATGATTATTCAGACAACTGGTGGAGATATTAATGTTGCTTCAACTAGAGAATACCTTCAGAAGAAAAATATTCAGGTTCTTCGTGCTGCTAGCCAAACTCAAGACGCTACTGTTTTTGATATTAGCGATAAAGGATTTGCTAATGTTTCAAATACCTTCCCTGATATCCCAGTAGTTGACGAAAAATGGTATCAAGAAGATGGCTATTGGAAATATCGTTTGTCTGACGGGGAAATGGCTATCGGCTGGAAAGAGATTGGCGGAGCCACTTACTTCTTTAATGGAAAAGGACAAATGCAAGCAGGCCGCTGGCTTCACCTTAATGACGACTGGGGAGAAAATGCCAAGGGGAATGATTACTATCTGAACAAAAATGGTAAAATGCAAACTGGTGGATGGTTCAAGCTAGATAACTCTTGGTATTATATCCAGTCGAATGGTGCTAGACGATTTAGCGAGCTCTCTGAAATTGGAGGGAAAAAATACCTTTTTGCGGCAGATGGTAAGATGCTGACAGGACACCAAGTTTTTAATGGTAAGAAGATGTTCTTTAGCGAAAGTGGCGTACTACAAATTTCAGGTAAGCCTTCAACTTGGCAAAAGATTGATTCAGCTTGGTATTTCTATGATGAGGATGGTCTAAAGACTGTCGGTAAAAAGAATATCAATGGAAGCACATACTACTTTAATCAAGAAGGTGTCATGCAAACTGGCTGGGCCTTTGTTGATGGTCACTGGAACTATTTTGCAAGTTCTGGAGCTATGAAAACTGGCTGGGTCAAGGATCAGGAAACATGGTATTATCTGGATAAAGATGGCATCATGTTAACTGGCAGACAAGATATAAAGGGTATTCGTTACTATTTGAATGCTAGTGGTGCCATGCAGACTGGCTGGAAGTGGCAAGACAATAGCTGGTACTTCTATACGAACTCAGGTGCTATGAAAACTGGTTGGTTGAAAGATAAAGAATCATGGTATTATTTGGATCCGGAAACAGGTATCATGGCCGTAGGCTCTAAAGCGATTGATGGAAAAACCTATTTCTTTAAATCCTCAGGTAACATGCAAGTTGGCTGGCAGTGGTCAAATGATGTCTGGCATTATTACGCTGCATCTGGTGCACTTCAAACTGGTTGGCTAAAAGATCATGATATGTGGTATTATCTTGAATCTAAGGAAGGCGCTATGTTGGTTGGACTCAATCAAGTAGATGGTAAGCAATATTACTTTAGTGCATCTGGTGCCATGCAGACTGGCTGGAAATGGTTTGATAATCATTACCGTTACTTTGAATCAAATGGAGCCATGAAAACTGGTTGGATAAAAGACAAAGGCGTCTGGTATTATCTAAATCCTGAAGATGGTATTATGTTGGTTGGCCTTCAAAAAGTCAATGGTGATCAATATTACTTTGATTCAACAGGAGCGATGCAAACTGGCTGGAAACAGGTTGATGGTCATTGGTACTATTTCCAAGCAGATGGTTCCTTATTGAAAAATTCTACCACACCTGATGGTTATAAAGTTAATGAAGAAGGTGTATGGAGACAAGTAGTTACTGTTGATAAGCAGCAAAATCATTCTACAAACAAACAGGAAACATCTACTCTAACTGATAAATCAGACAAGATTAATAAGGCAGAAAAGCAAGAAAATCATAAAGAAATTAACTCTTCTAATTCAGAAAAACAAAAAGAGGACTCAATTATAGAGTCAAGTAGTTCCGACAAGAAAGAAAAGGAATAATGAGAAAATCCCCTGCTAGTAGAATAGTCTATTAGCAGGGGATTCTTTTAATTTCTTTTAATCTTAGCAAGTGCAAGATTGAGTGCATAGTGGAGTGTTTTATCTTTGGTAAGAAATAGCGTCAAGAGATAATAGATACCGCAAGTCGCAACAGTCAAGAGTACCATGAGTATCATATTGAGGTTGACTGTATAAGAGTTGATTTGGAAAAGAAATTTAAAAGTGAAATAAATTGGAATGAATCCGAGCGATACAATAGTATAGCGTGTTAAAGTAGTAAATATTTCTTTTAAGTCAAGCAGATGATGCTTCTTGATAAAGTAAATTTCCAGTAGAACAACTACAGTTTCTGCAATAATAGTAGTAGCAATGTAGTACTCTGGTGCAAAAATATTATTGAAATACAAGAGACTGTTGAGTAGGATATTAGCTCCGCCACCAATAAAGTAAAAGGCTGTTAAACGATTTTCGTGGTCGTTGATGAAGATAATTTGTTTACCGAGAATCAACTCAATAGCCCAAATGATAGTTCGAAAGGCGAAGACACTAGTCACAATACCAGCTTCAAGGTATTTTTCAGAAGAGTAGATGACTGCAGCGTAGTTTCCTAATACCATCATCCCAATACTGGTTGGAATGATAAGAAAATAAAAGAGGGCGGCTCCTTGGTTTAGAAGATTTTTATAAGATTCGTAGTCTTTCTTACCGAGATAGTAGCCGAGACGTGGAATACTGACGTTGATAGCTCCACTCAGGACACTGGCAATCAACATGACGATGCTAGAAGCAATGGTATAATAAGAAATGTAGTTTTCATCAGGCCCTTTGGTGATAAACATTCTATCAAGTAAGGTGTAGAGCATATTGGCATTAGCTAGAAGCAACATGGTCAAGAGTGGCTTAGATGCTTTGATTAATTCCATGAGACCAATTTTGACAAAGGAAACTTCTCTCTTGATCCAAAGAAAACTGAGCAGGTAGTTGAGGATAGTTGTCGCACTCATGACGATGGCATAAGGAACGATATCATCTGCAGTTTTAACAAAGGTAAAGATAGCAACCAGCATGGCAATCCGAATAATCAATGTCTTGTAAAGGATGAAGGCATAGTTTTCATAAGCCTCGTTCATCCACTCGATATAAAGGAATTGGAAGAGAGCCTGGACACCAAGTATATAGTAGAGTTCTTTCAAATTTTCAATACTATTATCTAGGTAAATAAACAAAAAGTAGATACTTGTTGTAAGGACAGAAGTAATTACAGATATATAGAATAACTTGGAGAAGACATAATTAATCTTATCTTTATCGTCCTTAACCTTACTGATAGCTCGAATTCCGTAGTTATAGATTCCAAATGCGGCTAAAGGAATGACAAAGCTAGCCCAGGTATTGGCGGTATTGAAATAACCGTAGTTGGATTTGCTGAGAATCCGCGTCAGATAAGGATTGGTTATCAGCGGAAAAACGATATTGAGAACATTGACTAGCAAGCTAGCCAGTGCATTAACTTTTATATTTTTCATTGTACTTTCTTTCTTGTATTGTAAAATGGTCTCTAGTATTATATCACATTCTCGCTTCATTCTTTTGATAAAATCGTAAAAATCTAGTATAATAGATAGAACTGAAAGTATGAGGTTACTAGCAATGAAAATGAAACAAATTAGTGATACAACTTTAAAAATCACGATGTCTTTAGAGGATTTGATGGATCGAGGGATGGAGATTGCTGACTTTCTCGTTCCTCAAGAAAAAACAGAAGAGTTCTTTTATGCTATCTTGGATGAGTTAGAGATGCCTGAAAGCTTTTTGGATACAGGTATGTTGAGCTTCCGTGTGACTCCAAAACCTGATAAGGTTGATGTTTTTGTAACCAAATCAAAGATTGACCAAAATCTAGATTTTGAAGACTTATCGGATTTGCCAGACATGGAAGAATTGGCTCAAATGTCGCCAGATGAATTTATCAAAACCTTGGAAAAAAGTATCGCAGACAAAACAAAGGATGATATCGAAGCCATTCAATCTCTAGAGCAAGTCGAAGCCAAGGAAGAAGAGCAGGAGCAGGCTGAACAAGAAGCTGAGAGCAAGAAAGAACCTTACATCTACTACATCCTTTCTTTTGCTAAGTTGGCTGACTTGGTGTCTTTTGCTAAGACAGTGACTTTTGAGATGGAAACTTCTGAACTCTACAAAATGAACGAGCGCTATTATTTGACCATTTTAGTGGATATTGAAAATTATCCAAGTCCATATCCAGCTTGGCTTTTGGCTCGTATGCGCGAGTTTGCGGACGATAGTGACATCAGTCGCTCAGTCTTGCAGGAGTATGGTCAAGTCTTGATGAATCACGATGCAGTACTTAATCTGCAAAAGATTGGATAATCATTTCTGGAAAGTTATTTTCAGATTTTAAGGAGAGCGAATCGTCTGATTCGTTTTTTCTTTTCTAGACTGAAATAGTGATTTACTATAATAGGAATTTCCACAAAATTCTGTTATAATGGCTATATTAGAAAATTTCGAGGAGACAATCATGACAGTTAAAATTGCTTTACTAGGATTTGGTACCGTTGCAAGTGGTGTGCCTTTCCTCCTAAAGGAAAATGGAGAAAAAATCAATCAATCAGCACATTCAGATATTGAAGTTGCTAAGGTATTGGTCAAGGATGAAGATGAAAAGAACCGCTTGCTTGCAGCAGGGAATGACTTTAACTTTGTAACCAATGTGGATGATATTTTATCAGACCAAGACATTACGATCGTAGTGGAATTGATGGGGCGTATCGAACCAGCTAAAACCTTTATCACTCGTGCCTTGGAGGCTGGAAAACACGTTGTGACTGCTAACAAGGACCTTTTGGCTGTCCATGGTGCAGAATTGTTAGAAATCGCTCAAGCTAATAAGGTAGCACTTTACTACGAAGCAGCAGTAGCTGGTGGGATTCCAATTCTTCGTACTTTAGCAAATTCCTTGGCTTCTGATAAAATCACGCGCGTGCTTGGAGTAGTCAACGGAACTTCCAACTTCATGATGACCAAGATGGTGGAAGAAGGCTGGTCTTACGATGATGCTCTTGTGGAAGCACAAAGACTAGGTTTTGCAGAAAGTGACCCGACAAATGACGTAGATGGGATTGATGCAGCCTACAAGATGGTGATTTTGAGCCAATTTGCCTTTGGTATGAAGGTTGCCTTTGACGATGTAGCCCATAAGGGAATCCGTAACATCACACCAGAAGACGTAGCTGTAGCGCAAGACCTTGGCTATGTAGTGAAATTGGTTGGTTCTATCGAGGAAACTCCTTCAGGAATTGCTGCAGAAGTGACTCCAACCTTCCTTCCTAAAGCGCACCCACTTGCTAGTGTGAATGGGGTAATGAACGCTGTCTTTGTGGAATCTATTGGTATCGGTGAGTCTATGTACTACGGACCAGGTGCGGGTCAAAAACCAACTGCAACAAGTGTGGTAGCAGATATTGTCCGTATCGTTCGTCGCTTGAATGATGGAACAATTGGAAAAGACTTCAACGAATACAGCCGTGACGTGGTCTTGGCAAATCCAGAAGATGTCAAAGCGAACTACTATTTCTCAATCTTGGCTCCAGATTCAAAAGGTCAGGTCTTGAAATTGGCTGAAATCTTCAACGCTCAAGATATTTCCTTCAAGCAAATCCTCCAAGATGGCAAAGAGGGTGACAAGGCGCGTGTCGTGATCATCACACACAAGATTAATAAAGCCCAACTTGAGAATGTTTCAGCTGAATTGAAGAAGGTTTCAGAATTCGACCTCTTGAATACCTTCAAGGTGCTAGGAGAATAAGATGAAAATTATTGTACCTGCAACCAGCGCAAATATTGGGCCAGGTTTTGACTCGGTCGGTGTAGCTGTAACCAAGTATCTTCAAATTGAGGTCTGCGAAGAACGAGAAGAGTGGTTGATTGAACACCAGATTGGCAAATGGATTCCTCATGACGAGCGTAATCTCTTACTAAAAATTGCTTTACAAATTGTACCAGACTTGCAACCAAGACGCTTGAAAATGACCAGTGATGTTCCCTTGGCGCGTGGTTTGGGTTCTTCCAGCTCGGTTATTGTAGCTGGGATTGAATTAGCTAACCAACTTGCAAATCTTAATTTAACTGATCACGAAAAACTGCAGTTAGCAACTAAGATTGAGGGACATCCTGACAATGTGGCACCCGCCATCTATGGTAATCTCGTTATTGCAAGTTCCGTTGAAGGGCAAGTTTCAGCTATTGTAGCAGACTTCCCAGAGTGTGATTTCCTAGCCTACATTCCAAACTATGAATTGCGTACTCGAGACAGCCGTGGTGTCTTGCCTAAGAAATTGTCCTATAAGGAAGCTGTTGCAGCTAGTTCTATCGCCAATGTGGCGGTTGCGGCCTTGTTGGCAGGAGACATGGCGACTGCTGGGCAAGCAATCGAGGGAGACCTCTTCCACGAGCGCTATCGTCAGGACTTGGTGAGAGAATTTGCGACGATTAAGCAAGTAGCCAAAGAAAATGGTGCCTATGCAACCTACCTTTCTGGTGCTGGGCCGACAGTTATGATTCTGGCTTCGCATGACAAGATGCCAACGATTAAGGCAGAATTGGAAAAGCAACCCTTCAAAGGAAAACTGCATGACTTGAAGGTTGATAACCAAGGTGTTCGTGTCGAAGCAAAATAAAGAATAGAAGATAGGATGGGGAAACTCTCGACCAGAGGGCTTCCTATCCTTTTTTTGAAAAGAAGTCTAGTTAAAAACTTGATAAAGGAGAAATAAAGATGGCAGAAATTTATCTAGCAGGTGGTTGTTTTTGGGGTCTAGAGGAATATTTTTCACGCATTTCTGGAGTATCAGCAACCAGTGTTGGCTACGCTAATGGACAAGTCGAAACGACCAATTACCAGTTGCTCAAGGAAACAGACCATGCAGAAACGGTTCAAGTGATTTACGATGAGAAAGCAGTGTCACTCAGAGAAATTTTGCTTTATTATTTCCGTGTTATTGATCCATTATCAGTCAATCAACAAGGGAATGACCGTGGACGTCAGTATCGGACCGGTATATATTACCAGGATGAAGCAGACTTGCCAGCTATCTACACAGTGGTGCAGGAGCAGGAGCGCATGATGGGTCGAAAGATTGCAGTAGAGGTGGAGAAACTTCGCCACTACATTCTGGCTGAAGATTACCATCAAGACTATCTTAAGAAGAATCCTTCAGGTTACTGTCATATCGATGTGACGGATGCTGAGAAGCCCTTGATTGATGTGGCAAACTATGAAAAGCCTAGCCAAGAGGTGTTAAAGGAAAGCTTAACTGAAGAGTCCTATCGTGTCACCCAAGAAGCTGCTACAGAGGCTCCATTTACCAATGCCTATGACCAAACCTTTGAAGAAGGGATTTATGTAGACATTACGACGAGTGAGCCACTCTTTTTTGCCAAGGATAAGTTTGCCTCAGGTTGTGGTTGGCCAAGTTTTAGTCGTCCGATTTCTAAGGAGTTGATTCATTATTACAAGGACATGAGCCATGGAATGGAGCGAATTGAGGTTCGTTCTCGATCGGGGAATGCTCACTTGGGTCATGTTTTCACAGATGGCCCTCGGGAGTTAGGTGGACTTCGTTACTGTATTAATTCTGCATCCTTGCGTTTTGTATCCAAGGATGAGATGGAAGAGGAAGGATATGGCTATCTACTGCCTTACTTAAACAAATAAAACAGAGAGGGTGGGTGCTTCCCACTTTCTTCATTTCCAGAATACGAATAGAAGGGATTTATGAAACACCTATTATCTTACTTTAAACCCTACATCAAGGAATCAATTTTAGCACCCTTGTTCAAGTTACTAGAAGCTGTGTTTGAGCTCTTGGTTCCCATGGTGATTGCTGGGATTGTTGACCAATCCTTGCCCCAGAAAAATCAAGGTCATCTCTGGATGCAGATTGGTTTGCTCCTTATCTTTGCAGTAATTGGTGTTGTAGTGGCCTTAATAGCCCAGTTCTACTCAGCTAAGGCTGCGGTGGGTTTTGCCAAG
Source organism: Streptococcus sp. HMSC063B03 (assembly GCF_001836965.1). Taxonomy (GTDB): domain Bacteria; phylum Bacillota; class Bacilli; order Lactobacillales; family Streptococcaceae; genus Streptococcus; species Streptococcus pneumoniae_F. Next base: position 162,575 of record NZ_KV831045.1, read on the forward strand.
GAATTGACAAACGACCTCTATCGTCATATTCTATCTTTACCTAAGGACAGTAGAGACCGTTTGACAACTTCTAGCTTGGTCACTCGCTTGACTTCGGATACCTACCAGATTCAGACTGGTATCAATCAATTCCTGCGTCTCTTTTTACGAGCGCCTATTATCGTTTTTGGTGCCATTTTTATGGCTTATCGAATCTCAGCTGAGCTGACTCTCTGGTTTTTGGTCATGGTTGTGATTCTGACAATCGTTATTGTAGGCCTTTCTCGGTTAGTCAATCCTCTCTACAGCAGCCTGAGAAAGAAAACGGATCAACTAGTTCAAGAAACACGCCAGCAAATACAAGGGATGCGGGTTATTCGTGCTTTTGGTCAAGAAAAACGAGAGTTACAAATTTTTCAAACCCTTAACCAAGTCTATGCTAGATTACAAGAAAAGACAGGTTTCTGGTCTAGTTTATTAACCCCTCTAACCTATCTGATTGTTAATGGAATCCTCCTAGTCATTATCTGGCAGGGATATGTTTCTATTCAAGGAGGATTGCTCAGTCAAGGGGCCCTCATTGCCCTTATCAACTATCTCCTACAGATTTTGGTGGAATTGGTCAAATTAGCTATGCTAATCAATTCTCTCAACCAGTCCTATATCTCTGCCAAGCGAATCGAGGAAGTCTTTGCTGAGGCTCCAGAGGATATCCATTCAAAATTAGAACAAAAGCAAGCTACCAGTGATCAGGTTTTACAAGTTCAAGAACTGACCTTTACCTATCCTGATGCGTCCCAGCCTTCTTTGAGAGACATTTCCTTTGATATGACTCAAGGGCAAATCCTTGGTATCATTGGGGGAACAGGTTCTGGTAAATCAAGCTTGGTGCAAGTCTTACTTGGAATTTACCCAGCAGACAAGGGGAGCATTTACCCTTATCGAGATGGACGTAGTCCTCTTAATTTGGAACAGTGGCGGTCTTGGATTGCCTATGTGCCTCAAAAAGTCGAACTTTTTAAAGGAACTATTCGTTCCAACTTGACTCTAGGTTTCAATCGAGAAGTATCTGACCAAGAACTCTGGCAGGCCTTGGAAATTGCACAAGCCAAGGATTTTGTCAGTGAAAAGGAAGGACTTTTAGATGCTCTAGTTGAGACAGGAGGTCGAAATTTCTCAGGTGGACAAAAACAAAGGCTGTCTATCGCTCGCGCAGTATTGCGCCAAGCTCCATTTCTCATCCTAGATGATGCGACTTCGGCCCTCGACACCATTACCGAGTCTAGGCTCTTGAAAGCTATTCGAGAAAATTTGCCAAATACGAGCTTAATTTTGATTTCTCAAAGAACATCGACTTTACAGATGGCTGACCAGATTCTCCTCTTGGAAAAAGGTGAGCTTCTAGCTATCGGCAAGCACGAGGATTTGATGAAATATAGTCAAGTTTATCGCGAAATCAATGCATCCCAACATGGAAAGGAGGGCTAGTATGAGACGACAAACTGCAAATCAAACACTCTCACGTTTGGCTAAGGATTTAGCAAGCCATCCCTTCCTCCTTTTCCTAGCCTTTCTAGGAACTATTGCCCAGGTTGGCTTATCAATCTACCTACCTATCTTGATTGGGCAGGTCATCGACCAAGTCCTATTGGTTGGCTCTTCACCAGTTTTTTGGCAGATTTTTCTCCAAATGATCTTGGTGGTCATAGGAAATACCCTTGTGCAGTGGGTCAACCCTCTCCTCTATAATCGCCTAATTTTCTCTTATACCAAAGACTTGCGAGAGAGAATCATCCATAAACTCCATCGTTTACCGATTGCCTTTGTGGATCGGCAAGGCAGTGGGGAGATGGTTAGTCGTGTAACCACGGATATAGAACAGTTGGCAGCTGGCTTGATCATGATTTTTAACCAATTTTTTATTGGTGTCTTGATGATTTTGGTTAGTATTCTAGCTATGATCCAAATTCATCTCCTCATGACTCTCTTGGTCTTGCTGTTGACACCACTGTCTATGGTGATTTCACGCTTTATTGCTAAACGCTCCTATCATCTCTTTCAGAAGCAAACAGAGACGAGGGGAATTCAGACTCAGTTGATTGAAGAATCGCTTAGCCAGCAGACCATTATCCAATCCTTTAATGCTCAAAGAGAGTTTATCCAAAGACTGCATGAGGCTAATGACAACTACGCAGGCTATTCGCAGTCGGCCATCTTTTATTCTTCAACGGTTAATCCTTCGACTCGCTTTGTCAATGCGCTCATTTATGCCCTTCTAGCTGGAGTGGGAGCTTATCGTATCATGATAGGCTCTACCTTGACCATTGGACGCTTAGTGACTTTTTTGAACTATGTTCAACAGTACACCAAGCCCTTTAATGATATTTCTTCTGTTTTAGCCGAGTTGCAAAGTGCTCTCGCTTGCGCAGAGCGCGTCTATGCTGTCTTAGAAAGTCCTGAGGTTGCTGAAACAGGTAAGGAAATCTTGACCAGTGACCAAGTCAAGGGAGCTATTTCCTTTAAACATGTTTCTTTTGGTTACAATCCTGAAAAGATCTTGATTAAGGATTTATCTATTTACATTCCAGCTGGTAGCAAGGTAGCTATTGTTGGTCCGACTGGTGCTGGAAAATCAACTCTTATCAATCTCCTCATGCGTTTTTACCCTATTAATTCAGGAGATATCTTGTTAGATGGGCAATCTATTTATGATTATACCCGAGCATCATTGAGACAGCAGTTTGGCATGGTACTCCAAGAAACCTGGCTCAAGCAAGGAACTATTCATGACAATATTGCCTTTGGAAATCCTGAAGCCAGTCGGGAGCAAGTGATTGCTGCTGCAAAGGCAGCCAATGCAGACTTTTTCATCCAACAGTTGCCACAGGGATACGATACCAAGTTGGAAAATGCAGGAGAATCACTATCTGTCGGTCAAGCCCAGCTCTTGACAATCGCCCGAGTTTTTCTAACCATTCCTAAGATTCTTATCTTAGACGAGGCGACGTCCTCCATTGATACGCGGACAGAAGTGCTGGTACAGGATGCCTTTGCCAAACTCATGAAAGGGCGAACAAGCTTTATTATTGCCCACCGCTTGTCTACCATACAGGATGCAGATCTGATTCTAGTCTTGGTGGATGGCGATATCGTGGAACATGGAAATCATCAAGATCTCATGGCTAGAAAAGGTAAGTATTACCAAATGCAAAAGGCTGTAGCTTTTAGCTCTGAATAAGCCATTCATAACTATTTTAAAGTCTTAATGACACTAAAAGTTGCCTTAGGGTAACTTTTTTGTTACAATAACTAGAAAAATTATTCACTGTAAATTGTCTTATAGAAAAGGAGCCTAGAATGAAAGTCTATCAGCATGTAAATATCGTGACTTGTGACCAAGATTTCCATGTTTATTTGAATGGAATCTTAGCCGTTAAGGATTCTCAAATATTCTATGTTGGTCAAGAGAAGCCAGAGATTTTAGAGCAAGCTGAGCAGATTATAGACTATCAGGGAGCCTGGATTATGCCTGGATTGGTCAATTGCCACACCCATTCTGCTATGACAGGTTTGCGAGGGATCCGAGATGACAGTAACCTCCATGAATGGCTCAATGACTATATCTGGCCTGCAGAAGCTGAGTTTACTCCAGATATGACTACCAAGGCAGTCCAAGAAGCGCTGACAGAAATGCTCCAGTCAGGAACAACAGCCTTTAACGATATGTACAATCCCAATGGAGTGGATATTGAGCGAGTTTATCAGGTAGTCAAGGCATCCAAGATGCGTTGTTATTTCTCACCGACCCTCTTTTCTTCAGAGGCAGAGACAACTGCTGAAACTATAAGCAGAACTCGAGCAATCATTGAAGAAATTATTGGATATAAAAATCCAAATTTCAAGGTGATGGTAGCCCCACATTCTCCCTACAGCTGTAGTAGAGACTTGCTGGCAGAAAGCTTAGATATGGCAAAAGAGTTGAATATTCCTATCCATATCCATGTTGCGGAGACCAAGGAGGAGTCAGGAATTATACTGAAACGATACGGCAAACGTCCTCTAGACTTTTTAGAAGAACTGGGTTACTTAGATCATCCTTCCATCTTTGCTCACGGGGTCGAATTAAACGATCGAGAAATTGAACGCTTGGCAACTTCTCAAGTGTCTATTGCCCACAATCCTATCAGTAATCTCAAATTGGCATCAGGGATTGCTCTTATCATTCAACTGCAAAAAGCAGGAGTAGCAGTCGGAATTGCGACGGATTCGGTTGCCTCCAACAACAACCTTGATATGTTTGAGGAAGGACGAACAGCAGCCCTTCTTCAGAAGATGAAAAGTGGAGATGCCAGCCAATTTCCGATCGAAACAGCCCTCAAGGCACTGACAATCGAAGGGGCTAAGGTTCTAGGAATGGAAAATCAGATAGGAAGTCTAGAAGTCGGCAAGCAAGCAGATTTTCTCGTTATTCAACCACAAGGGAAAATTCATCTCCAACCTCAGGAAAATATGCTTTCTCATCTCGTCTATGCTGTTAAATCCAGTGATGTTGATGATGTTTATATCGCTGGAGAACAGGTTGTTAAGCAAGGTCAAGTCCTGACAGTAGAACTTTAGAAGAAAAATCACGAAAAAATTTTAAAAAAAGTTTGCAAAAATCTTGCATTCTTTTTTTGACTATGCTATACTTATATACGGTTTGAAAAAACTGCCTAAGACAGTAGGGGAGCTCGACTCATAAGTATCCTACCGAGGACAAAACGTATCATGTAAAAAGAAGCGTATTGTACTTTCGTGTCTAGGTTTGGGCGCGTTTTTCTTTTGAAAAATTTCCCCAAGCAAAATAATAACGGAGGTGAACACACTAATGAGTGAAGCAATTATTGCTAAAAAAGCGGAACTAGTTGACGTAGTAGCTGAAAAAATGAAAGCTGCTGCATCTATCGTCGTTGTAGACGCTCGTGGTTTGACAGTTGAGCAAGATACAGTTCTTCGTCGTGAGCTTCGTGGAAGTGAAGTTGAGTATAAAGTGATTAAAAACTCAATCTTGCGTCGTGCAGCTGAAAAAGCTGGTCTTGAAGAACTTGCATCAGTATTTGTTGGACCATCTGCAGTAGCATTTTCTAACGAAGATGTTATCGCACCAGCGAAAATCTTGAACGACTTTTCTAAAAACGCTGAAGCACTTGAAATCAAAGGTGGTGCAATCGAAGGCGCTGTCGCATCTAAAGAAGAGATTCTTGCTCTTGCAACTCTTCCAAACCGCGAAGGACTTCTTTCTATGCTCCTTTCTGTACTTCAAGCGCCAGTGCGCAACGTTGCTCTTGCAGTCAAAGCGGTTGCAGACAACAAAGAAGACGCAGCTTAATCTTAAGCTACGCAGCGTAGCCTAGCTACGAAATCTATTATAAATTTAAAACATATTTGGAGGAAATAACAATGGCATTGAACATTGAAAACATTATTGCTGAAATTAAAGAAGCTTCAATCCTTGAATTGAACGACCTTGTAAAAGCTATCGAAGAAGAATTTGGTGTAACTGCAGCTGCTCCTGTAGCTGTTGCTGCAGCTGGTGCTGCTGACGCTGGTGCTGCTAAAGATTCATTCGACGTTGAATTGACATCTGCAGGCGACAAAAAAGTTGGCGTTATCAAAGTTGTACGTGAAATCACAGGTCTTGGTCTTAAAGAAGCTAAAGAACTTGTGGACGGTGCACCAGCACTTGTTAAAGAAGGCGTTGCAACTGCAGAAGCTGAAGAAATCAAAGCTAAATTGGAAGAAGCTGGAGCTTCAGTTACTCTTAAATAATAGAGCAACTACATTAGTAGCTTAAAAACATGATTAAACCGCTATTCTTAGGACTAGCGGTTTTTCTTGTTTTATATAGGGGATTGCTCCAAAGATAATAATTTATAAGTATGAGTTGCCTTTTCAATAAATGGGTTATATAATAGTAATATAGGTATGGAAGATTAATCTTATAATTTATAGTTTTCATTTTAGAGGAGAAAAGATGGCATTAAATTTGTTTGATGTTATTCGTTATGAAGGTGAAGATACAAGGAATATACTTGCTTGGAGACATCCTAAAACGAATATCAAGATAGGAGCAACTGTAATTGTAAACCCTGGTCAGTGTGCTGTATTGTTTTCAAATGGAAGAGCAGTAACTACTTATGATGCTGGTAAACATAAGATTGAAGGATATGATATTCAAGTAGTTTCAGGAATAAAAAACTTTCTAAGTGGAGGTATTTCGTCTGACTCATTGTTTTTGTGGTTTGTGAATATGTATGATTTACAACCGATTGGATGGGGAACTTCTTCTCCTATAATGGTTCGAGATCCAGAAAGTGATATTCCTGTAGAATTGAAAATACATGGGAATTTCATTCCTCGAATTGTAGACTTAGAAGCTTTTATATTAGAATTTATGCCAAGTCACCCCGATATTATAACAGCTCCTATTTTACAAAAACGGTTTAGACAAACTGTTAGTGGGTTGATTAGTTCAGCTATTTCACAAGTAATATACAACCATAAGATTCCAATTCTTGATATTGAGATGCACAGTTTTGATATGTCTGTTGCTTTGTCAGCTATTTTATCCAGCCATTTTTCTAAATATGGAATTAGTATTGAGGAATTTAACATTGAGGCTTTAAAGGTAAATCAGAATAGCAATGGATATAGAGAAATCTTTAAATTCCACAAGCAAATTTTGGAAGCCAAAAGCAAGCAGGCTGGTAGAGATATTGAAGAGTATACTTATCAAGAAGAGAGACAATTTGATCTTTTAGAAGAGGCAGCAAAAAATAATGATTCTGCAGGAAATCTAATGGGAGCAGGCGTGGAAATAGCTATGGGACTTTCCTTGGGAGCTAAATTTAGCAACTTGGTGGATCAGATTGAAGATAGGAATTCATTTGACAAAGATGTTAAACAGCATCAAACTGACCTCAAAGGAGAAACAGGCTTAGCTAAGTTTTGTAGCCAATGCGGGACTGCTTTTTTGGAAGGAGCAAACTTTTGTTCTAATTGCGGGCACGAAAGATAATTCAAATTATTGGAAAAATCATTTTTATATCAATCTTGTTTAAGCATTATCTTTAATCTTTGATTTTTTACATTTTCAAATTTACTTTTGTTTTATTTGGGAAGTCTGGTATTGCCAGAATTTCCCTTTTTCTTAGAAATTTGAAAACTATGATTTCTTTGTTTGTATTTTTAAATCATTCAATTTATGTAATTCTAAGTATGGAAATGTATGAATAAATACAATGATTCCCTGAAAGATATTAGGAAATCTTTTTAAAAGAGTAAGGGATTACTTAGACAAGTTCTATGACAGGAGGATATTTTGGATGTACCAAGTATTTCGTTTATTAAGTATACTTTTTATGGGATTAACAAGTGCAACATTTTTTCTTTCACTATGGGCTATAACTCTATTTCTTGAACATGGTAGGCCGATTTTCTCAATATTGATTCCTATTATTTTTTCTTTATCAGGTTTCTTTTTGTCTTCCTTTGCATTTTATAGCTTTGGTATTTTAGAAAATATAAAAATTAAAGTCAAAGCTTTGGATGAGATATATAATGGGAAAGCTCTTTATAGAGAATATATAGCAACTAGAGGAGAAGATAGGTGAAACAGTATATTAAGAATAATTGGAAAAAAGGCTTTCATTGGTTAATTTCAAATATAGTAATACTCTGTTTTGTAGTTTTATCACTTGCTATCTTTTCTATAGATGATGAACCAAGAATCTTTATATTGAAAAATCTTGATTTTATAATTTTGGCAAAATCTATTGGAATTCCCGTTGTTATCAGTTTTTTATTTTTATCATTTCAAAATGTTACCTTTGTGCCAGTTGCTTTAGTTATTTTATATTTGTTTCGAGAAACAATTAAAGATTCCTTTTCCTTGAAGAAATTAAAACAGAAGAATTTACTTCAAATGCTTGTTTTAATCATTTTATCATCATTTTTTGAATATGAAAAATCTAGGGAATGGTCTATTCGATTTTTATTTCTTTTAATTCCTTGGTATTTGCTTAGTGTGATTTTAATTTTGGTAATGACTTATTGTGAGTCTAGGAGACAAGAAGAAGTCAAGAAACGAAATCAAATACAAGCTTTATTCACTTTATTTGAAAAGCACCAGATTAACAAAAATACATATCCCGTTATTTGTCCATCATGTAGTGGTGAGAATCTGCTTGACCTAGGGCAAGGTAAATCATGTGATTATTGTGGTGCATGGTTATCTAGAAAGGAAATATAAATGAGACGCTATCGTTTAATCATTTCCAAGGTTGTTTATCCTATAGTATCTTTCATATGTATTGTCACCGGATTGAAATTTTATCAGTACATTGATAACTACATAAGATGGATTTTAGGAAAAAAAGAAGGTTTACTTTATGATTTCTACTTTATCTGGCTTTTAATAGTTACAATTTTGTTTGTTTTATTTTTCCTATTTTTGCTTATATCATCTTTTTTATTTTTGAAACAGCCGCGTATGAAACAATATGATAAAGCTTTGATAACAGTTCTTAAGTTTGAAGAACAAGGTGAGGATGTTATTGAAATTAAGGGGAAAGAATTGCGAGATGAGTTATCTTATCGATTATCAGCGAAACGTGTTTATTGTCCTACTTGTCATAAGCCAACAGATGGAGTCATTGGAACTGAATTGACCTGTGCAACTTGCAGTAAAACTTTTATAGTTTCTTGATTTTAAGATAATCGAAATGCTATTATCTTATAGCTATTTTGATATTGTTTCTAAAACCTAGCAAGTTTATTTTCTTTAAAACACAAAAAGCAACAACTGTCTAGCTGTTGCTTTTTGTTAACTTTTTTCAAGTATTAAACAATACCTTGTGCAATCATAGCGTTTGCTACATTTTCAAAGGCAGCAATGTTAGCTCCTGCAAGGTAGTCTTTATCAAGACCGTATGTTTCTGAAGTTGTTTTAGCTGTGTTGAAGATGTTTGTCATGATGTCTTTGAGACGTCCATCAACTTCTTCACGAGTCCATGAGAGGCGAAGGCTATTTTGGCTCATTTCAAGAGCTGAAACGGCTACACCACCAGCGTTGGCAGCTTTTGCAGGTCCGTAGAAGATACCATTTTCTTTGTAGACTTTGATGGCATCAAGGTCGCTTGGCATGTTGGCACCTTCAGATACACAGATAACTCCTTGAGCAACCAAACGTTTAGCTGCTTCACCATTGATTTCGTTTTGAGTCGCACATGGAAGAGCGATATCGTAGTTACCAGCGTAAGTCCATACAGAACCTTCATGATAAGTAGCGGTTGCTTTCTCAGCTGCATACTCAGTCAAACGAGCGCGACGTTTTTCTTTAACGTCAACCAAAAGATCGAAGTCGATACCATTTTCATCGATGACATAACCATTTGAGTCCGATACAGAGATAACTGTTGCACCAAGTTCGGTTGCTTTTTGAAGCGCGTACTGAGCAACGTTACCAGAACCTGAAATAACCACTTTTTTACCAGCAAAGCTGTTGCCATTTGCTTTGAGCATTTCTTCAGTGTAGTAAACCAAACCGTAACCAGTTGCTTCTGGACGAATCAAGCTACCACCAAATCCAAGAGGTTTACCAGTCAAGACACCAGCATCAAATTGGTTAAGACGCTTGTATTGACCGTAAAGGTAACCAATCTCACGTCCACCAACACCGATATCACCAGCAGGTACGTCAAGTGATGGTCCGATGTGTTTTTGCAATTCAGTCATGAAGCTTTGGCAGAAGCGCATCACTTCAGCATCTGTTTTACCTTTAGGATCGAAGTCTGATCCACCTTTACCTCCACCGATAGGAAGTCCAGTCAAGACGTTTTTGAAGATTTGTTCAAATCCTAGGAATTTCAAAATCCCTTGGTTAACAGTTGGGTGGAAACGAAGTCCGCCTTTGTATGGTCCAACAGCTGAGTTGAATTGAACACGGTAACCACGGTTTACTTGAATGTTTCCATCACGGTCAACCCAAGGAACACGGAAAGAAATTACGCGTTCTGGCTCAGTAATACGTGCCAAGATATTTTCTTCGATATACTCAGGGTGTTTTTCAAATACAGGTTCTAAAGTGTTGAAAAATTCTTCAACAGCTTGGAGGAATTCAGCCTCGTGCCCGTTACGAGCTTTTACAGTTTCAAACACGCTTTGGATATATTCTTTAGCAGATGTCATATCGTTCTCCTTAAATTCTAATTTAATTATGTGTGTCATTATAGCAGAATTTTTTTTAACTGTAAAGAGAAAAACAAAAATTTTCTAAAAATTCTTTCAATTTGATTTTTGGGGTTGTTTGAAATTGGAATTTTTTGAAAGTGGATAAAAAACGAACGTTTTTCTTATAAATGCCTTTCTTAAAGAGAAAAGCTGAAAATATGGTATAATATTAGAAATAAAAGGAATCTGGAGGATCAGAATCATGGTATCAATGAAAACGCAAATTGCTGGTTTTGAGTTTGACAATTGTTTGATGAATGCAGCAGGTGTGGCTTGTATGACGATAGCAGAGTTAGAGGGCGTTAAAAATTCAGCGGCAGGAACTTTTGTGACTAAGACAGCGACCTTGGACTTCCGTCAGGGAAATCCTGAGCCACGCTATCAAGATGTTCCCCTTGGTTCCATCAACTCTATGGGCTTGCCGAATAATGGCTTAGACTATTATTTGGACTATCTTTTGGACTTGCAGGAAAAAGAGCCAAACCGAACTTTCTTCCTATCTCTAGTCGGCATGTCTCCAGAGGAAACCCATACTATCTTGAAAAAAGTCCAAGAGAGTGAGTTTCGTGGTCTGACTGAGCTAAATCTCTCCTGTCCAAATGTTCCAGGTAAACCTCAGATTGCCTATGATTTTGAGACAACAGACCGAATTTTGGCAGAGGTATTTGCCTACTTCACCAAACCTTTAGGAATTAAATTGCCACCATATTTTGATATTGTTCACTTTGACCAAGCGGCAGCTATTTTCAATAAGTATCCTCTTAAGTTTGTCAACTGCGTCAACTCTATCGGAAACGGCCTTTATATAGAAGATGAGTCTGTCGTTATTCGTCCTAAAAATGGTTTTGGTGGCATTGGTGGTGAGTATATCAAACCGACTGCTCTAGCTAATGTTCATGCCTTTTATCAACGCTTAAATCCTCAAATTCAAATCATCGGAACAGGTGGCGTGTTGACTGGTCGTGATGCCTTTGAACATATCCTCTGTGGAGCAAGTATGGTGCAGGTGGGAACCACTCTTCACAAAGAAGGAGTCAGTGCTTTTGAACGCATTACTAATGAACTGAAAGAAATCATGGCGGAAAAAGGGTACGAGAGCCTAGAAGATTTCCGTGGGAAATTGCGCTATATCGATTAAATTCATTAAAAAATCAGAAGAAAGGAGAGAAGATGCTAGCTATCGAAGAAAGTCAGAACTTGACTTTATCAAATTTACCAAGCCTGAGCCTTTTTACAGGGACAGATCAGGGTCAGTTTGAAGTGATGAAGAGTCAAGTGTTGAAACAGATTGGTTATGATTCTGCAGACCTCAACTTTGCCTACTTTGATATGAAAGAAGTGGTTTATAAGGATGTAGAACTGGAGTTGGTCAGCCTTCCTTTCTTTGCGGATGAGAAAATCGTAATATTGGATCATTTTGTCGATATCACGACTGCTAAAAAGCGCTTTTTGACAGATGATGAGCTCAAGTCGTTCGAAGAATACCTTGATAACCCTTCACCAACAACCAAGTTGTTAATCTTTGCAGAAGGAAAACTGGATAGTAAAAGACGGCTGGTAAAATTACTTAAGCGTGATGCCAAGGTCTTTGATGCAGTAGAAGCAAAAGAACAAGAATTGCGCCAGTATTTCCAAAAGTGGAGCCAGAAACAAGGTATGCAGTTTGCCAATCATTCTTTTGAAAATCTTCTCGTCAAGTCGGGTTTTCAATTTAGCGAAGTCCAGAAAAATCTCCTCTTTTTACAGTCCTATAAAGAAGACTCTGTTATCGAGGAAGAGGATATTGTTAACGCAATTCCCAAGACCTTGCAGGACAATATTTTTGATTTAACTCAGTTTATTCTGACTAAAAAGATGGACCAGGCGCGAGATTTGGTTAGAGATTTGACCTTGCAAGGTGAAGATGAAATCAAGTTGATTGCAGTCATGCTAGGACAATTTCGGACTTTTACTCAGGTGAAAATTTTGTCGGAGTCTGGGCAAACAGAATCGCAGATTGCAAGTAGTCTAGGAAGTTTTCTCGGACGCAATCCTAATCCCTATCAAATCAAGTTTGCGCTGAGGGATTCACGAGGACTTTCCTTGAGCTTTTTGAAGCAAGCTATTTCTTATTTGATTGAGACAGACTATCAGATTAAGACAGGTCTTTATGAAAAAGGTTTCCTTTTTGAAAAGGCACTCCTACAGATTGCTAGTCAGGTAAATTGATATTTTTTTGAAACTACAACCCGCGTCAGGATTATCTTGTCGTGGGTTTCTTGCTGATTTGCTTGTTTTATACTCAATGAAAATCAAAGAGCAAACTAGGAAACTAGCCGCAGGCTGCTCAAAACAGTGTTTTGAGGTTGTAGATAAGACTGACGAAGTCAGTAACATACCTACGGCAAGGCGACGTTGACGCGGTTTGAAGAGATTTTCGAAGAGTATTATTAGAATATATTTCAGTGATTTCCTTATCTATAAGCAAAAAACTTGAAAAAAGTGAATGTTTGCGTTATCATTTTCATATAGAAAGAAAAAGAGGTATTACAGATGGCTATTATCTTACCAGATCTTCCATATGCATACGACGCTTTGGAACCATACATCGATGCGGAAACAATGCACTTGCACCATGACAAACACCATCAAACTTATGTCAACAATGCCAATGCAGCTCTTGAAAAACACCCTGAAATCGGTGAAGATCTTGAAGCCTTGCTTGCTGATGTAGAATCTATCCCAGCTGATATCCGTCAAGCGCTTATTAACAATGGTGGCGGACACTTGAACCATGCGCTTTTCTGGGAATTGATGACTCCTGAAAAAACAGCTCCTTCAGCAGAACTTGCAGCAGCAATCGATGCAACATTTGGTTCATTTGAAGAATTCCAAGCAGCCTTCACTGCAGCAGCAACAACTCGTTTCGGTTCTGGATGGGCATGGTTGGTTGTCAACAAAGAAGGTAAACTTGAAGTGACTTCAACAGCAAATCAAGATACACCAATCTCAGAAGGTAAAAAACCAATCTTGGGCTTGGACGTTTGGGAACATGCTTACTATGTGAAATACCGCAACGTGCGTCCTGACTACATCAAGGCTTTCTTCTCAGTGATCAACTGGAACAAAGTAGATGAATTGTACGCAGCTGCTAAATAATGATAGTTGGAGGGAAGAATTGTTCTTCTCTTTTTAAGGTTATATTATTTTGGTCTGACAAAATCGTCAGACTTTTTTCATTTTTATGAGAAACGTGCTAACTGCTAGAAATTATGGTAAAATAAAGTATTAAGTAATCGTGAAAAAAGGATATCTATGCGAAAAGAAATTGCACCTGAATTATACAACTATAACAAGTTTCCTGGTCCTGAGTTCCATTTACACGGGGACAAGGTTGAAACGGAAGGGATAGCTTTTTCCTTGGTGGAAAATATCAAGGATGCCTTTGATGTGACGGCTTTTAATCAGCGCTTTTCAGAAGTCTTAACCAAGTTTGATTATATAGTGGGAGACTGGAGCAACGAACAGCTTCGCCTACGAGGTTTTTATAAGGATAATCGAACAGAAGAAAAACTTGAAAAAATCAGTCGTTTACAAGACTACCTTTTAGAGTATTGTAGTTATGGTTGTGCCTATTTTGTCTTAGAAAATGAAGCTCCTAAGCGAGCATCATTTGACAAGAAAATGCGTAAGAAGGAAGAAGAACAGCCTTCTAGAAAAGGAAAGAAACCGACTCAAACCAAACGAAAACCGAATGCAGATAAGAAAAATAGACGTCGTCAGAAAGACCAGCATTCTCAGAAAGAGGACAAGGGGCAACGTCATTTTGTCATTCGTCAGAAGTGAGTAGAGAATAAGGAGAAGAAATGAAACCGTCAATTTATAGTTTAACACGTCAAACCATGCAGGAATGGGTTTTGAAGCAGGGAGAAAAGAAATTCCGTGCAGATCAAATCTGGGAATGGCTTTACCGTAAACGTGTCCAGTCATTTGAAGAGATGACCAACCTTTCCAAGGATTTGATTGCTAAGCTTAATGACCAGTTTGTGGTCAATCCCTTGAAACAACGTATCGTTCAAGAGTCTGCTGATGGGACAGTTAAATATCTTTTTGAATTGCCAGATGGAATGCTGATTGAGACAGTACTCATGCGTCAATATTACGGTTTATCTGTCTGTGTGACCACTCAGGTCGGCTGTAATATCGGTTGTACCTTCTGTGCCTCTGGTTTGATTAAGAAACAACGTGACCTCAATAACGGTGAAATCGTAGCGCAAATCATGCTGGTTCAGAAATACTTTGATGAGCGTGGTCAGGACGAACGCGTCAGCCATATTGTTGTCATGGGTATCGGTGAACCATTTGATAATTACAACAATGTCTTGAATTTCGTTCGTACTATCAATGATGACAAAGGAATGGCCATCGGTGCTCGTCACATTACGGTTTCAACCTCAGGTTTGGCCCATAAAATTCGTGATTTTGCTAATGAAGGAGTTCAGGTCAATCTTGCCGTTTCCCTTCATGCACCTAATAATGAACTGCGCTCAAGCATCATGAAGATTAACCGTGCCTTTCCGATTGAAAAACTCTTTGCGGCTATTGAGTACTATATCGAAACAACCAATCGCCGTGTGACCTTTGAGTATATCATGCTCAATGAAGTTAATGATGGTGTAGAACAAGCCTTGGAATTGGCTGAATTGCTCAAGAATATCAAGAAATTGTCTTATGTAAACTTGATTCCTTATAACCCAGTTAGTGAGCATGACCAATATAGCCGTAGTCCTAAAGAGCGCGTCCTGGCCTTCTATGATACGCTTAAGAAAAAAGGTGTTAACTGTGTTGTTCGTCAAGAGCATGGTACTGATATTGATGCAGCTTGTGGACAATTGCGTTCTAATACAATGAAACGTGACCGCCAGAAAGCAGTCGCAGCAGTCAATCCTTAATGATGAAGAAAACTTATAATCATGTTTTGGTCTGGGGAGTTATTTTATATAGTATTTGTATCATCTACTTTTGCTTTACTCCTCAAGAACAATCTCCCGTGGGAGTGGAAACTCCAGGTATTCAGCATCTTGGACGCCTGGTTTTTCTTTTGACTCCTTTCAATTCTTTTTGGAAACTGGGCGAAGTGAGTGATGTAGGACAATTATCTTGGATTTTTTTACAAAATATCCTCAATGTCTTCTTGCTTTTTCCTTTGGTATTCCAACTCCTTTATCTCCTTCCAAACTTGCGGAAAACAAAAAAAGTGCTACTTTTTAGTTTTCTAGTGAGTCTTGGAATTGAGTGTACGCAGTTAGTCTTGGACTTTTTCTTTGATTTTAATCGCGTCTTTGAGATTGATGATTTGTGGACCAATACCTTAGGCGGCTATCTGGCTTGGTTCCTCTATAACCGATTACATAAAAACAAGATAAGGAATTAAAATGAGTATTTTAGAAGTTAAAAATCTGAGTCATGGTTTTGGTGACCGTGCAATTTTTGAAGATGTGTCCTTCCGTCTTCTCAAAGGAGAACATATCGGTCTGGTCGGTGCTAATGGTGAAGGGAAATCAACCTTTATGAGCATCGTGACTGGTAAGATGTTGCCAGATGAAGGGAAGGTTGAGTGGTCTAAATATGTGACGGCAGGTTACTTGGACCAACATTCTGTCTTGGAAGAAGGACAGTCGGTGCGTGATGTTCTCCGTACAGCCTTTGATGAGCTGTTCAAAGCGGAAGTTCGTATCAATGACCTCTATATGGAAATGGCTGAAGACGGAGCGGATGTTGATGCTCTCATGGAAGAAGTGGGAGAACTTCAAGACCGTTTAGAGAGTCGTGATTTTTATACCTTGGATGCTAAGATTGACGAAGTAGCGCGTGCCCTTGGTGTCATGGACTTTGGCATGGATACAGATGTAACCTCTTTGTCAGGTGGACAAAGAACCAAGGTGCTTTTGGCTAAACTCCTCCTTGAAAAGCCCGATATCTTGCTGTTGGACGAGCCGACCAACTACTTGGATGCTGAGCATATTGACTGGCTCAAGCGCTATCTCCAAAACTATGAGAATGCCTTTGTCCTTATTTCGCACGATATTCCATTCCTGAACGATGTGATTAATATTGTCTACCATGTAGAAAATCAACAGCTGACGCGTTATTCTGGTGACTACTACCAGTTCCAAGAAGTCTATGCTATGAAGAAATCTCAGCTAGAGGCAGCCTACGAACGTCAGCAGAAAGAAATTGCCGACCTCAAGGACTTCGTCGCACGAAACAAAGCGCGTGTTGCAACTCGTAATATGGCTATGTCTCGTCAGAAGAAATTGGATAAGATGGATATTATCGAACTGCAAAGTGAGAAACCAAAACCATCCTTTGATTTCAAAACGGCTCGTACACCAGGGCGCTTTATTTTCCAAGCCAAGGATTTGCAAATTGGTTATGATCGTCCTCTGACCAAGCCTTTAAATCTTACCTTTGAACGTAATCAAAAGGTTGCTATTATCGGGGCAAATGGTATCGGGAAAACAACTCTCTTGAAGTCTCTCTTGGGCATTATTCCGCCAATTGCTGGGGAAGTTGAACGTGGTGACTACCTAGAACTTGGTTATTTTGAGCAAGAAGTAGAAGGTGGCAATCGTCAAACACCACTAGAGGCTGTTTGGAATGCCTTTCCAGCTCTCAACCAAGCAGAAGTTCGTGCAGCCCTTGCCCGTTGTGGTTTGACAACCAAGCATATCGAAAGTCAAATTCAGGTTTTGTCAGGTGGGGAACAAGCCAAGGTTCGTTTCTGTCTCTTGATGAATCGTGAAAACAACGTTTTAGTGTTGGACGAGCCGACCAACCACTTGGATGTGGATGCCAAGGATGAACTCAAACGTGCTCTCAAAGAATACAAGGGGTCTATCCTTATGGTCTGCCACGAACCAGACTTCTATGAAGGCTGGATGGACCAAATCTGGGATTTTAATAATTTAACTTAAGAATGAGAGTAAAAGAAATACAGTACCGAATGTGGATACTGTATTTTTTTGGTTTTTATGATTTAAAATTGTAGTCTTTCACCACTTCGATGCTATCGATAGTAATAGCAGTCGTTGGCTTGTCTTTTTCATCTTTTTCGGCTTTGGCAATTTTATCTACAACATCCATACCGTCAATCACTTGACCAAAGACTGGGTGTTTGCCATCTAGACTAGGGTTTCCCCCTTCTTTATAGGCTTCGATGATTTTCTTTGGATACTTGCTTGTAGGGAGTTTAGCAGAGGTATCTGTAGAGTTTTGGTTGATGAAGAATTGGCTACCATTGGTGTTTGGTTGACCAGTATTAGCCATAGAAAGAGCACCACGGATGTTATAGAGATAAGGAGTAATCTCGTTTTTGAAACCAGTTCCCTTGTCTTTAGTCTTATCCTTGTCATGCCAGATGGACTGACCACCTGTACCGTCTCCTTTTGGATCTCCAGTTTGGACCATAAAGCCATCGATGACACGGTGGAAGGTAATACCGTTATAGTAGCCTTCTTTGGCATGAGTAAGGAAGTTTTCAACTGCTAAAGGAGCGAGTTTAGGGAAGAGCTTAATGCGAATATCACCTTGGCTTGTGTGGAGAATCACTTCAGCCTCGTCTTCAGCAACTTCTTTAGATAGTTGTGGGAAATTGGCGTTTTCGTTTGTTAAAGCATCGTTTAACTCCTTGGCAGATTGGGCTGCTGCTTTGGAGCTTTCCTCAGCGGCCAAGCTAGAATCTACATAGTCATCACCACGCAGACTACGTTGGATGCTGCTGCATCCAGCTAGGGCTACAGTGGAGAGTAAAAGAAGGGTTGCTAGTTTTTTCATACTGTTCCTCTCAAAAATTCATTTCTACTATTGTACCCTAAAAGGAAGTGGATTTCAAATGTTAGTAGTTTACAGAAATGGCTTAGATAATAGTTGGGATTTCATCATCTTGAAAATCTTCAACTTCTTCTTCCCCAGTAAATGGTTTCTGAAAAGAACTTAGTATAAAACGGGCAATTGGTCCGACAATTAGGAAGTTTAGAGGAAGAGCTGCAATAAAGTTTACGGTCCAGGCACTAAGATAGGTCTGGGGTGTGATAGCAATGCCATTGTAGAAAAGTCCATAGAAAGACATGAAAGTGACCATGAGAACTGCCATTCCTCCAGAAATTGTAATGATTTTCTGCCATCGTTTATGATGGTCCTTGAGGATACGAAAGGCAATTGACTTAACAATTGGTCCCACTAGGATGACATCCAATAAAAAAGCTGTGACAAAACCAGGAATGTAGCCAAGAGCTAAATGATGTAGTGAAAGTTGACCAACAATAAAAAGATTCCAAATAGACATACCGAGTACCATCATGGAACACATTAGTGTTGTAAATAAAAGAGCTTCTTTAAAATTTCTAGGCATTATAGTCTCCATTTCTTTTTGATTAGACATCAGTCTATCATAAAAAAATTTTCCTCGTAAGTGAAATAATTAATTTTTTTTAAGAAACTGTTTTCAAAAAAATCAACCTGTCTTGGTTGATTAAAGATTCTTTTTAGGATGGCGGTCAATAATTGCTTGATGGTCTTTGGGTGCCGGTTCTCCTTTTGGAGTTAGTATATAACCACGAATCGAAAAGTGACCAGCTAATTCTTCTTCTGAAAAATGGTCATGAAGGTCGTGACTTGGTGGTCTTTATAAAATGTTTCTAAAATAGTATTCACTGATAGCCTCTTTCAAACATTTATTTCCTACTTCTAACAAATTTATAAATGGTTTAAAAATTTTATAGTCTGTCAAGTTTTTTTCTTGACACCTGCCAGAAATCTGATATAATAGAACATGTGCTAAATAGCTCAGCTATTTCACCGAAATAAAAAAAATAAGAAAAGAGAATTTAAAAATGGCAGTTAAAATCCGTTTGACTCGTATGGGTTCTAAGAAAAAACCTTTCTACCGTATCAACGTAGCAGATTCACGTTCACCACGTGACGGACGTTTCATCGAAACAGTTGGAACTTACAACCCACTTGTTGCTGAAAATCAAGTAACTTTGAAAGAAGACCGCGTTCTTGCATGGTTGGCTGATGGAGCTCAACCTTCAGATACAGTTCGCAACATCCTTTCAAAAGAAGGTGTATTGAAGAAATTCCACGATTCTAAATTCTCAAAATAAGTTTAAAGTAGGTTGACAGATGGATACGATTGAAAATCTCATTATTGCGATTGTGAAACCCTTGATTTCACAACCAGATGCCTTAACTATCAAGATTGAAGATACACCAGAATTTTTGGAATATCATTTGGATCTTGATCAAAGTGATGTGGGTCGTGTAATCGGTCGTAAGGGTCGCACTATTTCTGCGATAAGAACGATTGTCTACTCTGTCCCAACTGAAGACAAAAAAGTAAGAATCGTTATTGACGAAAAATAAGAAGAGCGGGACGAATGTCTCGCTTTTTTTGCAAGGAGCAGGATATGAAGGATTTAACGTTTAGACAATTACAAGACTACTTACTGGAACATTACCAGCAGTCTCGGACTGAGGAAGGTCTTTTTATCAAGCTAGTGGAGGAAGTCGGAGAAGTAGCTGAGGTTTTGAATGGTCGTTCTGGTAGAAAAGAGGGCGTTCAGGATTCTAATGAAGAACTAGCAAAAGAACTGGCTGATATCATTCACTACACCGTCGCAATTGCGGCCATCAACGACATAGATCTAACCAAGACCATTTTTGAAAAAGATAAAAAGGCGGCTATCAAATATCAGCATGAACGTGATTTGGAAGGATTTTTGAAGAACTTCTAAGAGAATAAGAAATGATTTTTTCATATAAAGAAGATTTCACCTATATTGGTCTAGCTAGTAAATAGAAAACAATGAAACTGGCAGTTTATACTATCAAAGTGAGTAATCTCCAAGAGGTAGACAAGCTAGAACTTGTTAGACAAGAACGAGAAGAGCAGATTAGACTTGTAGAGTATTTTTTAGTCAATGAACTAGATAAACGGTGATAGTAGGCAAAAAATATAAATCCTAGAAATAGCATCTAGCATTTTACTATGCTACAATGGAATAATAGTCTCAAAGAATTCTAGTTGATCTATCTTGAGATAGCTACTTTTTAAGGGAGTAACAATCTATGAACGAGAAAACAAAAGCATACCTAGCTGCCTTATCCTTTTCAGCCATCATTGGATTTTCTTTTTTATTTACTAAGATTGCTTTAGGCTATGCCAGTCCTCTCACTAACTTAGCGCATCGCTATACAATCGCAGCTTTAGTAATGGTCGTTCTTCATCAAACCAAACTTATCAAAGTGAGTTTAAGTAGAAAAGATATTCTTTCTATTCTTCCTATGAGTCTTTTCTATCCTCTTCTCTTTTTTATTTTTCAATCCTTTGCTTTACAGTATATATCGTCTTCTGAAGCTGGAATTTTACAGGCTCTTGTCCCGATTTTTACGCTCCTTTTAGCATCGGCCTTTCTCAAGGAAAAGACAAGCTTGCTTCAAAAGTTCTTTTTATTTTTATCCGTAGCAGGAGTAGTTTTCATCTTCCTTAGTAAAGGAGCTAACTTTGGTACTGAGACTGCTAGCTTTGGCTTTCTCTTGATGTTGGGATCTGTTCTCGCCAATGCACTAAACAATATCCTTAGCAAGTCCAAAGGAGGACGCTATCGGGCTATGGATATGACAGCTGTTGTGATATTTGTTGGCTTCGTCACCTTTAATACGCTGAGTCTGACCTCGCACTATCTAGATGGCAACATATTAGCTTACTTTGCGCCACTTGGACAGGTATCTTATCTGCTTTCAATTCTTTATTTGGGAATTCTAGCCTCTATCGTTACTGGTAGTCTCTCTATCTATGCTATTGTTCGACTTGGAGCATCAACCGTCAGTGTATTTGGGAATCTTGGAACAGTTTTGACTATTCTAGCCGGAGCTCTTATACTCCACGAACCAATTTATAGTTACCATGTGATAGGAGCCACTATGATTATTACTGGAATTTTAGGAATGAATCTGATGAGAAAAAAGTAAAGATTGCTTAGAAGTCTTTTTCTTTATCTAAATGATACAGAAGATTCAAAATTTTTAATGGATTTAAGTTTAGAAAATGATGATTTTAATATAGCATGATAAAATAGATAAAAAGAATAATACTAGGATAAAGGGGAGAGAGTGTAGTAATGAAGCAAAATGATATAGCTGAAGCTATTGCTTTTTATAATAGGAAACCTGAGACTTTGGTACGTCACATTATACCAGTCGTAGATTGTGATTTGGTTGTTTATCATCGTCCTGGAAACACAAATAAAGGCCACATTATTTTTTATCATGGAGCTTGTGGCCGTAGTCAGATGTGGGCTCACCAGTATGATGCCTTTGAAGGATTTGACCTCTATTTTGTCAATGTTAGAGGACAGGGTGAATCACCTATGAAAGTTGGTCTACCTGACTTAGAAGGCGCTGTTCAAGATGTAGATGCTATTTTGTTCTATTTCCAGTTGGATAAGGTGATATTGGTTGGTCATTCTTGGGGAGGGAATCCACTTCAAGAGTACACCTATCGCCATCCAGAAAGAGTCCTAGCCTTGGTCATGGTAGATAGTTGGGGACAGCATCGTTACCTATCAGATAAAGAGAGAAATCGTATAAAATATAGTTCCCTTATGTACAAAACGATTCCTTGGAAGTTGATTGCAGATAAGAACTCAAAAATGTGTACAGATAATCCTATCACAAGAGAATTAGTCAAGACGGCCATTATAGAAACTGGGCGAGATGTTTTTTTGAACCTTGGAATCACAGGTTTTTTAGCTGTCCATGAGATAGAGGGTTATCATGGAAATCCTCCTATACTATTAATAAGAGGCGAAAACGATTTTCCCAAACACCTTAAAATGATCTACGATGGGATCATTGCCTTAAATCCCAATGCGCGTCAAGTAACGATTTCAGATAGCAAACACCAACCTATGAATGACCATCCTGAAGAGTTTAATCAGCTTATTGGTGAATTTTTTGAAGAAGTAGTAGCTCTGTAAGATGAGATTTATCTAACTTGAGAAAATCTTTGGAACGTGTTAAAATAAAGGATAAGGATTTTTAATAATTCATTATATAGAATGAGTGTATTTCTTTATGAAGAGGATTGAAGTATCTACAGAAATTGGTAGTCTCTCAGTTACTTATCAAAAGCAAAAGAAAGTGCTAGTTTGTTTAAGTGGCGCAGGTTTGCTACCAAGTTATGAAAATTTTTCACTTATACTTGAAAAACTTCCTCCTACAATTGGTTATTTGACAATTGATTTTCCGAACACAGGTAGGAGTCCGATTCATGACCAAGCTGGAAAAAATCTAGATAATCTTGCAGATGCGGTTTATGAAGTACTTGAAGAATTAGGGATTTCTGAATATATACTTTGTGTACATAGTTTGAGTGGAATTTTAGCTTGTAAATTGCTCAACAAACCAATTAAGTGTCAGGCTTTAGTAGCAATGGAACCGACAACTAAAAAAGTCATGTTTGCTGATTTTTCAGAAAATCCTTATCCAGAAATGGAAGAGCAGATGAGACTGATTGACGAGTATGGTCCTGAACTTTATTTTAAGAACTTAACTCAAGCAACATTTAGACCTGAAATTAATAAAGAAATCTGGGAAATAATGCAGGGAAAAGGCTCAGAGTTGGAAAATCAAGATCCAGGATTTCAGATATCTGGAGAGATTACTGAGGAAGATTTTGAGAATTTGTCGATAGAAACTTGTACCCCTGTATTTATTTTTTGTCAGGCTTATAGAGAAAAAGAGTACAGAGAATCAGAATATTGGACTTCCAATACTAAACTCATTTTAGGAGGGAATCACCATTATTTACAATGGTCAGAATCAGAAAAAATTGCGACTATTATTCGAGAATTGTTAGAATAAGATGGATAGAAATAGAGTACAGGAGACAAGATGAACTACTTTAATGTTGGGAAAATCGTCAATACGCAGGGGTTGCAGGGTGAGATGCGAGTCTTGTCTGTGACGGATTTTGCAGAAGAACGGTTTAAAAAAGGGGCTGGGCTGGCCTTGTTTGATGAAAAAGATCAGTTTGTCCAAACAGTGACCATCGCTAGCCACCGTAAACAGAAGAACTTTGACATTATTAAATTCAAAGATATGTACCATATCAACGCTATCGAAAAGTATAAGGGATACAGTCTCAAGGTCGCTGAGGAAGATTTAAATGATTTAGATGATGGTGAATTCTACTATCACGAGATTATCGGTTTGGAAGTCTATGAGGGAGATGACTTGGTTGGAACCATCAAGGAAATCCTACAACCAGGTGCCAACGATGTCTGGGTAGTCAAGCGAAAAGGTAAACGTGACTTGCTTTTACCTTATATTCCACCAGTGGTTCTCAATGTTGATATTCCAAATAAACGGGTCGATGTGGAAATCTTAGAAGGGTTAGACGATGAAGATTGATATTTTAACCCTCTTTCCAGAGATGTTTTCTCCGCTGGAGCACTCAATCGTCGGAAAGGCTAGAGAAAAGGGGCTCTTGGATATCCAGTATCATAATTTTCGAGAATACGCTGAAAAGGCCCGCCATGTCGACGATGAGCCTTACGGAGGCGGTCAGGGGATGTTGCTCCGAGCCCAACCCATTTTCGATGCCTTTGATGCTATTGAAAAGAAAAATCCGCGCGTCATTCTCCTCGATCCTGCTGGAAAGCAGTTTGATCAAGCTTATGCTGAGGATTTGGCTCAAGAGGAAGAGCTAATTTTTATCTGTGGTCACTACGAAGGGTATGATGAGCGTATTAAGACCTTGGTGACAGATGAGATTTCTTTGGGGGACTATGTCCTGACTGGTGGTGAATTGGCGGCCATGACCATGATTGATGCTACGGTACGCCTGATTCCAGAAGTGATTGGCAAGGAGTCTAGCCACCAAGATGATAGTTTTTCTTCAGGCCTTCTTGAATACCCTCAGTACACACGTCCCTATGATTATCGAGGCATGGTTGTCCCAGATGTTCTGATGAGCGGGCACCATGAAAAGATTCGTCAGTGGCGCCTGTATGAGAGTTTAAAGAAAACCTACGAGCGCAGACCGGATTTGCTTGAACATTATCAACTGACAGCAGAAGAAGAAAAAATGCTGGCAGAAATTAAAGAAAACAAAGAATAAAGGAGAAACCTATGCAAGTAATCAAACGTGATGGAGAAATTGCTGAATTTAATCCAGACAAGATTTACCAAGCTATCTTAAAGGCAGCCCAGACTGTCTACGTATTGACAGATGATTTGCGTCAAAACCTTGCACAAGTCACTAAGAAAGTGGTTTTGGACTTGGAAGAAGCCAAGGTAGAACGTGCTACCATCAGCATGATTCAGTCTATGGTTGAACATCGTTTACTGGGTGCAGGTTACATTACCATAGCAGAACACTACATTTCCTATCGTCTACAACGTGACTTGGAAAGAAGTGGTTATGGAGATCATATCGCAGTTCATTTACATTTTGAACAAATTCGCTAAGAAAAAAGAGTGGGATGAAGCAACTACATCTCACTCTTTCTTAAATCTATTTTTTTGGGCTGTTTGGACAGTTGACGGGACAAATCGTAGGCGTTGAATATCGCTTATGCGGATAATACGGGTCACATTTTTGGCAAAATTTTTCACGATAATTTGCTGGCGTTGCTGATCGTATTTGATGATGTCACCTGTAAAGCTTGCCTCAGACAAGATAAGGTGAACAGCAGTTTGTTTCTGGATAGCCTCTTCAATAGTGGCTGTAAGGGAGTTGGTTTCAGTCTGGTCTGGTTGATCATGTCCATTTAAAAATTCATGTATTTTATCTAGAACTTGCTGGAATTTATGTCTCATAGTGGCCTCCCTTCTTTTATATCAATATTATATAAAATTTTCCTAAAATCTACAAGATTTTACGAATAATCAAATGAAAGCTAAAAAAGGAGAAGAAAATGGCAGAATTTACATTTGAAATCGAAGAGCACTTGTTGACTCTTTCTGAAAACGAAAAAGGTTGGACCAAGGAAATCAACCGTGTGAGCTTTAATGGTGCTCCTGCAAAGTTTGATATTCGTGCTTGGAGTCCAGATCATACTAAAATGGGCAAAGGGATTACTCTCTCCAATGAAGAATTTCAAACCATGGTGGATGCCTTTAAAGGAAACTAAGTTTTCAAAATGAAAGAAAAGGATATTGAGTCATGACAACTCGATATCCTTTTTTAGTTAGCAAAGTAAGCCTGATTTTTAAGGCGTTGAAGTAGTGGACGACTAATAAGACTAATAGCAAGAAGTTTACCAAGGTCTGGAATGATAAAGGGAAGAACCCCCACCACAAGAGCTTTTTCAAATGCCATTCCAGCTAGGAAATGCAAGCTTAGAATCCCGCCGACAAAGACAAGGGCATCACCCAAGAGGTTTGCAAGAAAAATCTTGACAACTCCACTCTTGCTGTCAGTTAGAGATGAAGTAAGTCCAGAGTAAACAAGATAAAACCAAAGATAACCTGCAGTAGGACCAACTAGCGCCTGCAATCCAGCTCCACCTCCTGCAAAGACAGGAAGACCGATAGCACCTAGAAGAAGATAGAGTCCAACAGAAAGTACAGCCTCTCTCGGTCTAAAGACAGTAGCAATCAAGCCGATTGCAAAGTTTTGCAGAGTGAAGGGAACAGGTCCAATTGGAAGACTGATTTGTGCCAATACAGCAATGAGAGCAGCCCCAATAGCAGGGATGGCATAAATATGAGCTTTTTTCAAAATAGTTAACCTCTTTTCTAATGTATAGTAACAATTATACTCGTAGGAGAATTATTGTCAACCGATTTTTAAAAATAAGGTAACAAATACTGTAACAGCCGATTTGCTGACTGAGTAAGTTGTTTTCATCGATTCGTAAATCATCAAAAAAGAAGCAGACAACATTGTATCAGCTTCTTTTATTTCGATTAACGCATAGTTACAAATTCTTCGGATGCAGTTGGGTGAATCGCCACAGTTGCATCAAAGTCTGCCTTGGTTGCTCCCATTTTGATAGCAACAGCAAATCCTTGAATCATTTCATCAACACCGTAGCCAATTCCATGAAGTCCGACAACTTTTTCTTCTGAACCAGCTGTGATCAATTTGAAACGAGTTTCTTGACGATTGCTGGTGCAAGCAGAGTACATAGAAGTAAAGCTTGATTTGTAAACCTTGATTTGGTCTTGACCGTATTCTTTAATAGCTTGCTCTTCTGTCAATCCAACAGTTCCGATAGCAGGGTGTGAAAAGACAACAGTTGGAATAGTTGTGTAGTCCATTTTAGCAGTTGTTTTTCCGTTAAAGAGACGCTCAGACAAAGTACGTCCAGCCTTGATAGCAACTGGAGTTAGTTCTTTTTCGCCCGTTACATCACCTAGAGCGTAGATTCCTTCAACAACAGTATTTTGGTATTCATCCACTTGGATAAAGCCACGTTCGTTCAGAGTTACTCCAGCTTTTTCAAGTTGCAAGCCCTTAACGTTTGGACGGCGACCTGTAGCCCAGATAACTTGACTAGCTGTGTGACTAGTACCATCTTCGAAATGAATGGTAATGCCATCAGTAGTTTTTTCTAACTTGACAGGGACTTTGTGAGTGTGAAGTGGTAAGTTTGTTCTTTCCATTTCCTTGACCAGACCTTCAACGATGTAAGAATCAAAACCACGTAAAGGACGATCACGACGAACAAAGAGGTCTGTCTTGACACCAAAGGTGTGGAGTACGCCAGCCAATTCAACGGCAATATAACCCGCGCCTAGAATAGCAACTGACTCTGGCAATTCTTCCCAGGCAAATACATCATCAGAAGAGCCACCTAGCTCAGCACCAGGAATATTTGGAATACTTGGATGGGCACCAGTAGCAATCACGATATGTTTAGCGCGAATCAGTTCACCATTTACGCTAACAGTATGAGAATCTACAAATTCAGCATGACCTTCAATCAAGTCTACACCGTTGCGTTTAAAACTGCCATCATAAGAAGAACGAGCGCGATCGATATAGGCTTCACGATTGCGACGTAGGGTTGCAAAGTCAAAGTTAAGATCAGTAGCCTTAAAGCCGTAGTCTTCTCCAAATTGATGGAAAGTCTCAGCAATTTGTGCTCCGTACCACATGATTTTTTTAGGAACACAACCAACGTTGACGCAGGTTCCACCTAGTTTCTTTTCCTCAATAACGGCTGCTTTAGCTCCGTGTTCACCAGCACGGTTCATGGTAGCAATTCCTCCGCTACCTCCACCGATAGCAATGATATCATATTCTCTCATTAAAAACTCCTTTGTACTCTTTTAAATAGTAGAGTGTCATTTTTTGATAGTCATATTCTATCTTTTTTTTTATCTGATTGCAAAAATCTGCTACGTTTAAAAAAATTAAAGAAAAGGCTTGCAAAAAGGAAAAATAAAGTGTATTATATAACTAGTACAATGGTAGTAAAAAATAGATTCCGAACAATAATCAAATCCCGAAATGTCATTATTTCGTTCTGAACGGTTATTGTTTATATTTGCTAATTTTTATATAATATTGTTAAGGACTTTAAATTAAAAAGGAGTTTCATTATGAAGAAGAATGGTAAAGCTAAAAAGTGGCAATTGTATGCAGCAATCGGTGCTGCCAGTGTAGTTGTATTGGGGGCTGGGGGGATTTTGCTCTTTAGACAACCATCTCAGACCGCTGTAAAAGATGAGCCTACTCATCTTGTTGTTGCCAAGGAAGGAAGCGTGGCGTCCTCTGTTTTATTGTCAGGGACAGTAACAGCAAAAAATGAACAATATGTTTATTTTGATGCTAGTAAGGGAGATTTAGATGAAATCCTTGTTTCTGTGGGTGATAAGGTCAGCGAAGGACAGGCTTTAGTCAAGTACAGTAGTTCAGAAGCCCAGGCGGCCTATGATTCAGCCAGTCGAGCAGTTGCGAAGGCAGATCGTCATATCAACGAACTCAATCAAGCACGAAATGAAGCCGCTTCAGCTCCGGCTCCACAGTTACCAGTGCCAGCAGGAGGCGAAGGAGCTGCAGGGCAAACTCCAGCACCAGTCTCAGGAAATGCAGTGTCATCTATTGATGCGCAACTAGGGGATGCGCGTGATGCTCGTGCAGATGCAGCAGCACAATTAAGTAAGGCTCAAAGTCAGTTGGATGCCATGACGGTCCTCAGCACTCTAGAAGGAACTGTGGTCGAAGTCAACCGTAATGTTTCTAAATCTCCAACTGGAGCTAGCCAGGTGGTAGTTCATGTCGTTAGCAATGAAAATTTGCAAGTTAAGGGGGAACTATCTGAATATAACCTCGCTAACTTATCTGTAGGTCAAGAAGTAACTTTTACTTCTAAAGTTTACCAAGATAAGAGCTGGACTGGTAAGATTAGCTACATTTCTGACTACCCTAAAAACAATGGTGAAGCAGCAAGTGCAGCTACTGCCGCAGCAGGTGGTAATTCTGGTTCTAAATATCCATATACTATCGATGTTACAAGTGAAATCGGTGACTTGAAACAAGGATTTTCTGTAAGTGTTGAGGTCAAGAATAAAAGTAAAGCCATTTTGGTTCCTTTAACAAGTATTGTTATGGAAAATGATAAGAACTATGTCTGGGTACTTGACGAGCAGAAAAAGGCCAAGAAAGTGGAAGTTGGTTTGGGTAATGCTGATGCAGACAACCAAGAAATCACTTCAGGTCTGACAAATGGAGTCAAGGTCATCAGTAACCCAACGTCTTCTCTAGAGGAAGGAAAAGAGGTGAAGGCTGATGAAGCAACTAATTAGTTTAAAAAATATCTGCAGAAGCTACCGTAACGGTGACCAAGAACTGCAGGTTCTCAAAAATATCAACCTAGAAGTGAATGAGGGTGAGTTTGTTGCCATCATGGGACCCTCTGGGTCTGGTAAGTCCACTCTGATGAACACGATTGGCATGTTGGATACACCAACCAGTGGAGAGTATTATCTTGAAGGCCAAGAAGTGGCTGGACTTGGTGAAAAACAACTAGCCAAGGTCCGCAATCAACAAATCGGGTTTGTCTTTCAACAGTTCTTTCTTCTATCGAAACTCAATGCTCTGCAAAACGTAGAATTGCCCTTGATTTATGCGGGAGTTTCAACTTCAAAACGTCGCAAGTTAGCTGAGGAATATCTAGATAAGGTTGAATTGACAGAACGAAGTCACCATTTGCCTTCGGAATTATCTGGTGGTCAAAAGCAACGTGTAGCTATTGCGCGTGCCTTGGTAAACAATCCTTCTATTATTCTAGCGGACGAACCGACAGGAGCCTTGGATACCAAAACAGGTAACCAAATCATGCAATTATTAGTTGAACTGAATAAAGAAGGAAAAACCATTATCATGGTAACGCATGAGCCTGAGATCGCTGCTTATGCCAAACGCCAGATTGTCATTCGAGATGGAGTTATTTCATCTGATAGTGCTCAGTTAGAAAAGGAGGAAAACTAAGATGCAGAATCTGAAATTTGCCTTTTCATCTATCATGGCCCACAAGATGCGCTCATTTCTCACTATGATTGGGATTATTATCGGTGTTTCATCAGTTGTTGTGATTATGGCTCTGGGAGATTCTATGTCTCGTCAGGTTAATAAAAATATGACCAAGTCACAGAAGAATATCCATGTCTTTTTCTCGCCTATCAAAAGCAAAGATGGTTCTTTTACCCAAAAGCAATCAGCATTGACAGTTTCTGGGAAAGAAGAGGAAGTTCCTGTGGAACCACCAAAACCGCAAGAAGCTTGGGTCAAGGAGGCTGCTAAAGTTAAAGGTGTAGATAGTTACTATGTAACCAACTCGACCAATACCACCTTGTCTTATAAAGACAAAAAAGTGGATCGTGCTAGCTTAACAGGTGGAAATATTACTTACATGAAGGCGGTTGAAAATGAAATTGTTGCAGGCCGCAGTTTCATAGCTCAGGATTATAAAGATGTGGCCAGTGTCATTTTGCTAGACCAAGAACTTGCTAATAGCCTGTTTGGTTCTGCTCAAGAAGCTGTTAACCAGGTTATAGATGTCGGTGGCTTTAGCTATCGTGTCATTGGTGTCTATACCAGCGATGAGGCCAAGACTGCCAAGACTTTTGGTATTGGTGGACTTCCAATTACGACTAATATTTCTCTTGCCAATAACTTCAATGTGGATGAAATTTCTGATATTGTCTTCCGTGTCAATGATACAAGTTTGACACCAACAGTGGGACCAGAATTAGCTAGAAAATTGACCGAGATTGCTGGTCTTCAGCAAGGGGAGTATCAGGTGGCAGATGCGACTGCAGCCTTCCAAGAAGTACAACAACTGTTCGGCTTTATAACTACGATTATTAGTGCCATTGCAGGAATTTCACTTTTTGTTGGAGGGACTGGTGTTATGAACATCATGCTGGTTTCTGTTACAGAGCGTACCCGTGAGATTGGTCTCCGTAAGGCTTTGGGTGCAACGCGTGCCAATATTTTAATTCAGTTTTTGATTGAATCCATGATTTTGACCTTGCTTGGTGGAGTTATTGGTCTAACCATTGCGACAGGCTTAACCGCTATAGCTGGTCTACTCTTGCAAGGATTGATAGCTGGTATAGAAGTAGGAGTATCAATCCCAGTTGCCCTATTTAGTCTTGCAGTTTCGGCTAGCGTGGGTATGATTTTTGGAGTTTTGCCAGCCAACAAGGCATCGAAACTTGATCCAATTGAAGCCCTTCGTTATGAATAGAATAAACAAGATGGACACTCGTCTATCTTGTTTTTTGTATGGATTTCCCTATCGAAAATCAGTAAAAATATGATATAATGAAGTGTTAGAAAAACAGGTTTCATTTGCCTGGAAAGGAAAAATTATGTCTGAAAAGAATTTTTATATTACAACGCCGATTTACTATCCATCTGGAAAACTTCATATCGGATCTGCCTACACAACCATCGCCTGTGATGTTTTAGCACGTTACAAACGCTTGATGGGCTACGATGTTTTTTATTTGACAGGTCTTGACGAGCATGGTCAAAAAATCCAGCAAAAAGCAGAAGAAGCTGGAATTACACCACAATCCTACGTTGATGGTATGGCTGTTGGAGTCAAAGAACTCTGGCAATTACTAGATATCTCATACGATAAATTTATCCGTACAACTGATGACTACCATGAAAAAGTTGTCGCGCAGGTCTTTGAACGCTTGCTTGCTCAAGATGATATTTACTTGGGTGAATACTCTGGTTGGTATTCAGTATCAGATGAGGAATTCTTTACAGAAAGCCAACTTGCAGAAGTATTCCGTGATGAAGCCGGAAATGTAACGGGAGGTATCGCTCCATCAGGACACGAGGTTGAATGGGTATCTGAAGAATCATACTTCCTTCGTCTCAGCAAATACCAAGACCGTCTAGTAGAATTTTTCAAAGCTCATCCTGAATTTATCACTCCAGATGGTCGTCTGAATGAAATGCTTCGCAACTTTATCGAGCCAGGTTTAGAGGATTTGGCGGTTTCTCGTACAACCTTTACATGGGGTGTGCCAGTGCCATCTAATTCAAAACACGTTGTCTATGTTTGGATTGATGCCCTTCTTAACTATGCGACAGCGCTTGGATACGGTCAAGATGAACATGGTAAC
This sequence comes from Streptococcus sp. HMSC063B03, assembly GCF_001836965.1. Taxonomy (GTDB): domain Bacteria; phylum Bacillota; class Bacilli; order Lactobacillales; family Streptococcaceae; genus Streptococcus; species Streptococcus pneumoniae_F. The sequence goes on from NZ_KV831045.1 coordinate 194,468, forward strand.
TTTGACAAATTCTGGAATGGAACAGTCTTCCACATGGTAGGAAAAGACATCCTTCGTTTCCACTCAATCTACTGGCCAATCCTTCTTATGATGTTAGATATCAAATTGCCAGATCGTTTGATTGCTCACGGTTGGTTCGTCATGAAAGACGGCAAAATGTCTAAATCTAAAGGGAATGTCGTTTACCCTGAAATGTTGGTAGAACGTTATGGTCTAGATCCACTTCGTTACTACCTCATGCGTAGCCTTCCAGTTGGTTCAGACGGAACCTTTACTCCTGAAGACTACGTTGGTCGTATCAACTACGAATTGGCTAATGACCTTGGAAACCTCCTCAACCGTACGGTTTCTATGATTAATAAGTACTTTGACGGGCAAGTCCCTGCCTATGTAGAGGGTGTAACAGAGTTTGACCATGCTCTTGCTGACGTTGCAGAACAATCAATCGCTGACTACCACACCTACATGGAAGCAGTTGACTACCCACGTGCACTTGAAGCAGTCTGGACCCTTATCTCTCGTACTAACAAATACATAGACGAGACAGCTCCATGGGTATTGGCAAAGGATGAAGCACTACGCGATCAATTGGCAAGTGTTATGAGCCACTTGGCAGCCAGCCTTCGCGTCGTTGCTCACTTGATTGAGCCATTTATGATGGAAACCAGTCGTGCAGTTTTGACTCAACTTGGTTTAGCAGAAGTTGCTAGCCTTGAGAACTTGAAATTGGCTGATTTCCCTGCAGGTGTGACTGTAGTTGCTAAGGGAACACCAATCTTCCCACGTCTGGATATGGAAGAAGAAATCGCCTATATCAAGGAACAAATGGAAGGTAACAAACCAGCCGTCGAAAAAGAATGGAATCCAGACGAAGTTGAACTCAAACTAAACAAGGAAGAAATCAAGTTTGAAGACTTTGACAAGGTCGAAATCCGTGTCGCAGAAGTCAAAGAAGTGTCTAAAGTAGAAGGTTCAGATAAGTTGCTTCAATTCCGCTTGGATGCTGGCGATGGTGAAGATCGTCAAATTCTTTCTGGGATTGCAAAATACTATCCAAATGAACAAGAATTGGTCGGCAAGAAAGTTCAAATCGTTGCCAATCTCAAACCACGCAAGATGATGAAGAAATATGTCAGTCAAGGGATGATTCTCTCAGCTGAACATGATGGACAATTAACCCTTCTTACAGTTGATTCAGCTGTACCAAACGGAAGTGTGATTGGGTAAAAGTAAAACACTAAAGTCAGTTGAAAGAAAAGTCCTTAGACTACAAGTTTCTAAGGACTTTTCTTTGTTGACTAAACTGAGATTTTCATTGATGGGATTCGTATTATGTATGGTCGCAGACAATAACCACAAATATACTCACTAAGTTCTAGGCAAGTAAGTTGGGTTCATGAGTGGCAACTGGAAGTTGAGATTGGCTTGGATCTGAAAAACACGGGGAAAAAGTCGCTTGCCCCTCAAAAGAAAGCAAAAATCGAAAAAAATTCTACGTTGAAAAGTCATGTGGAAGTTGCTTTTAGAACTTACCTTTATTTTTCTATCTTTATTAGAATGACTTCTAATGTAGAAGTATAATAGATTTTTTGGTATAATAAAAGTTATGGAAATCGAAAAAACCAACCGTATGAATGCGCTCTTTGAATTTTATGCGGCGCTTTTGACAGATAAGCAAATGAATTATATCGAGCTCTACTACGCTGATGATTATAGCCTTGCCGAAATTGCCGAGGAATTTGGTGTCAGTCGTCAGGCTGTTTATGATAATATCAAGCGGACAGAAAATATTCTGGAAGATTATGAGATGAAATTGCACATGTACTCGGACTACATTGTCCGCAGTCAGATTTTTGACCAGATTTTGGAGCGCTATCCCAAGGATGACTTTCTGCAAGAGCAGATAGAAATTTTAACAAGCATTGATAATAGAGAATAAGAGGAAGAAAAATGGCATTTGAAAGTTTAACAGAACGTTTACAGAACGTCTTTAAAAATCTACGTAAAAAAGGAAAAATCTCTGAATCTGATGTCCAAGAGGCAACCAAAGAAATTCGCTTGGCCTTGCTTGAGGCCGACGTTGCCTTGCCTGTTGTAAAGGACTTTATCAAGAAAGTTCGTGAGCGTGCAGTTGGGCATGAGGTCATTGATACCCTTAATCCTGCGCAACAAATTATTAAAATAGTTGATGAGGAACTGACAGCCGTTTTAGGTTCTGATACGGCAGAAATTATCAAGTCACCTAAGATTCCTACAATCATTATGATGGTTGGTTTACAGGGGGCTGGTAAAACAACTTTTGCTGGTAAATTGGCCAACAAACTCAAGAAAGAAGAAAATGCTCGTCCTTTGATGATTGCGGCGGATATTTATCGTCCTGCGGCTATTGACCAGTTGAAAACTCTGGGTCAACAGATTGATGTGCCGGTTTTCGCTCTTGGAACAGAGATTCCAGCTGTTGAGATTGTTCGTCAAGGTTTGGAACAAGCCCAAGCTAACCATAATGACTATGTCTTGATTGATACGGCAGGTCGTTTGCAGATTGATGAGCTTTTGATGAATGAACTTCGTGACGTGAAAGCACTAGCTCAACCAAACGAAATTCTCCTCGTGGTTGATGCCATGATTGGTCAAGAAGCGGCCAATGTTGCGCGTGAGTTTAATGCTCAGTTGGAAGTCACTGGGGTCATCCTTACCAAGATTGATGGGGATACTCGTGGTGGTGCGGCTCTATCGGTTCGTCACATCACTGGAAAACCAATCAAGTTCACTGGTACAGGTGAAAAAATTACAGATATCGAAACCTTCCACCCAGACCGTATGTCTAGCCGTATCCTTGGTATGGGGGATATGCTTACTCTTATTGAGAAAGCTTCTCAAGAATACGATGAGCAAAAAGCCCTTGAAATGGCTGAGAAGATGCGTGAAAACACCTTTGATTTCAATGATTTCATTGATCAGTTGGATCAGGTGCAAAACATGGGGCCGATGGAAGACTTGCTCAAGATGATTCCAGGTATGGCTAACAACCCAGCCCTTCAAAACATGAAGGTAGATGAACGCCAGATTGCGCGCAAACGTGCCATTGTGTCTTCCATGACACCTGAAGAACGTGAAAACCCAGATTTGCTAAATCCAAGCCGTCGCCGTCGTATCGCTGCAGGTTCTGGAAATACCTTTGTCGAAGTCAATAAATTCATCAAGGACTTTAACCAGGCTAAACAGCTCATGCAGGGTGTTATGTCTGGGGATATGAACAAAATGATGAAGCAGATGGGAATCAATCCAAACAACCTTCCTAAAAATATGCCAAATATGGGAGGAATGGATATGTCTGCCCTTGAAGGAATGATGGGACAAGGTGGTATGCCTGACTTATCAGCTCTAGGAGGAGCGGGAATGCCAGATATGAGCCAGATGTTTGGTGGTGGACTAAAAGGTAAAATCGGTGAATTTGCTATGAAACAGTCCATGAAACGCATGGCTAACAAAATGAAGAAAGCGAAGAAGAAACGCAAATAAAAAAGGAAAGCAGAAGTGCTTTCCTTTTTTATATAGCATATGTGCTTTCTATGATTAGGCAATTTTCTTAATCGAAAAATTGACTAAATAGAAAGAGAGATTTCAAATCCTTGCGTCCATTCGGATTTTACTGTAATTTCGATTTTTAAAGCATCTGCTAATTGTTTGACTAGATAGAGCCCCATACCTGTTGATTTTTTCCTTGTATCACCTGAATCACCTGTAAAGCCTTTTTCAAAGATATGAGGAAGGTCACAAGCTTTAACTCCGCAACCATTATCCCTAATAATCAGACTTGTGCGCCCCTTATCTTTTGACATAGAAATACTGAGTTCGGGCTTGTCAGAGCTATATTTAAGGGCGTTGGCGAGTATTTGAGAGAGGATAAATTCAAAACTGCGTTGATCGGTGTAGCAGATTCCTTGTATGTTCTCTAGCTGAATCGTAAATTTCTTTTCTTTGAGCAAGGGATCAAAGTTTTCCAAAAGATCTTGGATACACTCTTGGAGGTCAAGCTCTTCAAATAGAAAATCATTTTTTTCACTTTTCATCCTGTAATAGAATAGTATCTGTGATACATTTCCTTGGATTTGATTTTTCACATAATCCAACTTAAAAGTTGTATCCTTTGGCAACTGGTCACTTTGATTGTCCAAAAGGAGGGAAAGAAGCGATAGAGGGAGTTTGATTTCATGAGCCCATTTTTCAACATAGTCCTCGTATTCGGCTAGTAATGAGTTGAGCTTTCCTATTTCCGCTTGCCTTTGGTAAAGCGCATTTGCGATTTCTTCGATGCTTTCTTTCTCTGAGGCACTTGATAAACGCAATAATTCCAGCTCAGTATCGACCTTGGGATTGGCTATGAAGGCTTTATAGGCAGCGGATTTTTTTCTTTCTTTTCTTATCAGTAGGAATGATAGGATGAAAAAGAGCAGGACAGTAGCTAAAAGATAGAGAATGATGAGGGCTTGAAACTTTCTCACGTCTGAAAGCCAAAGCAGGACAGCTGTGAATAGATCAAATGCTAAGAGAACAAGTAACCAAGGCAGATAGGTAGCCAAATATTTAGGATTCTGTTTCATATTCCCTTTCCTCTTCCAATTTGTAACCGATGCCTCTGACGGACTTGACTTGAAGTGCAATACCAGCCTGTTTCATCACCTTTTTGAGTCTTGCAATATTTACTTGAAGGGCATTTTCATCGATGAACTCAGTTGTATTCCACAGTTTCATGCTTAGTTCTTCTTTTGTGACGACAGAATCAGTTGCCACTAATAAAGTTTCTAACAATTTCCCTTGATTTTGGGGGAGTAAAATCGAGTGTCCATTGATATAAAGGGTATAGGTCTGTCTATCCAGCAGAAAATTATCTTTTTCAAGTAGATTTTGTCTGCCTTCATAGCGTTTCAAGATATTTTCTATACGTGCCAAAAATCTTTCTTTCTTGAAAGGCTTTGTTAGATACTCATCTGCCCCTAATTTCAGGGCGTAGATTTCATCTTTTAATTGTTCACGGGAAGTGAGAACCAATATAGGGACAGAGCGTTTTGACTTGAGATTTTTACAAATTTGAAAACCTGTTTCTCCTGGCAAATTCAAATCCAGTATGATTAGATCTGTATCGTATTGCAGCACTTGCTGGCTTGTATCTTTGAAGTCAGTCAACTTATCAACTTGATAACCCGCTTTCTCTAACAAGATGACAATTTCATCTCGAATCAAGGCTTCATCTTCAATAACCAGAATATGCTTCATATCGGTTCCTCCTTTTCCTATTTTATTCTACCTTATTCATCTCTTTTGGGGTCCATTAATGACAATAAGTACTTGTTGCTATTTTTCTTTACAATTCTGATATAGATGACTTCAAAGCCAGCTAACAGCAGTACGATCAGCATGGCTGTGATAAATCTCTGCCCCATAACCATTCTTGCGCTAGTGGGCACTATTCCTGTGAGGAGGGAGCTCACTCCGAAGCTACTACTGATAAGTGCAAGGGCTATTGGTAGACCGAAATACCAGTTGACTTGCTTTTCTGACGATTTACAAAGAGTTTCGTAGTTGGCACCAAGATGGATTAAGGTCTGGTATCGTCTATAGGATTGTCTTTGTCCCATCAAAAACTGAACGCCGATAATTGTATTTGCGACAACAAGGAAGATGATAGACAGATAGATGGTGACATAGCTGGCAGAGATAATGTAAAACAATTGTCTTCCCATATTTTGTATATAGCTTTCATAGCCAAGAGAGGTTTGATTTAGCTTTTCATTGGTATCTGAGATAGCTCTCATCAAGCCTTTTTCCTTGACTAGCTCAGGAGCCAAGATACCGCTAACATAGTTCGAATAGCGACCGTCTGTATAGCTCATGAAAATCTCATCTGGAACTATGAGAGCGACAGAGAGGGTTATCTCATGATCCGTTACGATTGGCAAAGACTCCACCTCGCCAATCAATTTTACATCATTTCCCATGACTTTGATTTGAGGCTTTGTCTTTAGGACAGAGTTGACGAGACTTTCATCTGGCAGAAAATCTTTCCCCATATACAAATATGCTTCCTTATTAGTTAGTTCTAGAGGAGGAAGATTGGCAGCCTTTTTAAGTTCATTGTATTCGGAAACTGGTATGAGGTGGGAATTAGTAGACTGTTTAAATTTATGGAGCAAAATTTCCTTGTTCTTGTTGTCTTTTTGATTTTTCAACTCCTTGATGACCTCTTCAAAGGACACGGATTCGTGTTCTTTAGTTTGGCCTACTTTAATTTGCAGAATCTTTGAAAACTGTGATACTAGTCCGGCAGCTTCAAGCTCTTTTTTAACTGCATTTACATCAAGATTTTCATCTGTTTCCTGCTTGCTATCTCTAAATGTATAATCCAATACGTGGGTTTGATTGCCTGGATTGCCACTTGTAATGGCCACACCTGCTCCAAAGAGGCACAAGGCAGAGAAAATTAAGAGGGAGCAGACAGCCAGTATAGTTGAGCGTTGGATAACTAATTCCTGAATCTGTCTAAAATTATAGGCATGAAGTTTTCGATTGTTTCCAAGCTTGACCAAAAAGTCTATAAATAAACGCATACCAAAGAAGAGTAGGATAGTTCCCAGAGTTCCTAAGAGAACGGTGATGCCCATTGTTATGACATTTTCCCAAGCTCGTCCACTCATACCCATGTAATAGGCTGTTCCTAGAAGCAAAATTCCGAGGACAGAAGCAAGAAGGTACACCCCCTTGGGGAGTAGTTTCTTCATCCCAGAAGGAGAATAGGCGAGCAGGTTTCCGATTTCCATATTGGCAGTCTTTGCACTTAAAAGGACAAAAACAGCTAATTTTACGGCTAGGAAGCCGATGACTGTATAGAGTAGAGCTGTGGTAGATAGAGAAAATTGATGTTCAATAATCCCTAGTCCCACAATTTTAGCGGTTATTAGGCTAATCAATTCTGAAATTAAGATGGAAATAGGAAGGCCTATTCCAAGGGCAAGGACACTGTTTCTCAAATCCTCGAGTAGGAGCAGTAAGAAGAGTTTGCTTCTTCGCATGCCCAGTGTGAGATAAACACCAAATTCATGTTTTCTTCTTTCCATCTGCATACTGCTTGAGAAGTAAACTAGAAAAAAGAGAATAAAGAGCGTTGCTACATAAAGAATGGGAATCATGCTAAAGAGTTTATTTACAGCGTCACTTTCTATTTGTTTTAGAAAGTGCATCACATCTTGATGAGTCAAAGAAAGGATGATGTAAAAGGAGATAATAGACAGAACCATAGAACTGAAATACAGGCCGTTATTTTTTCGATCTCTTTTGCTATTTCTTGAGACTAATTTAGAAAACATTACCATCACCTCCAGCTAGTGCAGCCATGACCTTTAGTATTCTGTGATAGAAGTCTTCTTGACTTTCTCTTGGATAATCGCGACGGATTTCATGGAATAGTTTTCCATCTTGGATAAACAAGATGCGGTTGCAAAAGCTAGCTGCTACGGAATCGTGGGTCACCATGAGAATGGTGGTTTCTTCCACTTGATTCATTTCGGATAATTTTTGCATCAAAATGGTCGCATTTTTTGAATCCAAAGCTCCTGTGGGCTCGTCCGCAAATACAATCTTAGGGTCTAAAATTAAGGCGCGCGCAGCAGCTACCCTTTGCCGTTGACCACCTGATAATTGAGAAGGGAACTTATCCAGAAGTTCAGAAATATCCAGATATTGGGAAAGTAATTCTAACCGAACCTTGCTTTCGTTGGCATCGACCTTGTGCAAAGATAAGGGAAGTAAAATATTTTCTTTTGCTGTAAGATTGTCCAAGAGCTCAAAATTCTGGAAGAGATAGCCAATTTCCTTGCCTCTATAATCTGCTAATTGGCTCCCTTTTAACTGACCTAAATACTTTTCTTGCATTTGAATGGAACCGTCAGTTGGCTTGATGATTGTGGCTAGACAGTTAAGAAGAGTTGTTTTCCCAGAACCGCTACTCCCCATAATTCCTAAGAACTCACCTTTTACAACTTGAAAAGATATGCTATCCAAGGCTTTGGTAATATTGGGACCTTTCCCATAATACTTTTTTAATGATTCTACTCGTAAAATTGTGTCCATGTGAAACACCTCCATTTTTTGTTACTTTCATTATAATATGAATCAGAGTAGAATAATACTTACGGATGATGTAAGAAATCTTTATCGCTGACTTTTATAATCAGGTTATTGGAGCTATACTTACTATATTATAGCATGGTTTTAAGGATTTAAAAAGAGAAGTAGGGGGGAGGGATTCCTACAACCTTGAAACCATCGAATTTCAAAATTTAAAGAAAAACCACTGAAGTTCATGATCCAGCGGTATTATCTTACAGGAAAATCTATTTCCGTTCTTATTTTCTATTGTTACTTCATTTAAATCTGACAAAGAATAATTGTAGCAAGCTAGTTTTAAAGAATTCTCTTCAGCCTACACTATTTTTTATCCAAAGATAAATCTCACTATATGATTACTAGCTTTCTCTGTTGCTTTATTAATATCATCTTTTTTCCAATATGCCTTTACATCATTGCCATAAGTTTTTACAAGAGCAGTCGCTAAGGGATAAATGCTATTAATATAGCCTAATTTGCTCTTTTGTGTTGTAGATACCTTTGTTCTAAAACATTCATTTCCAATTGTTTATAACCAATAAAACAGTAAGAGAATTTGATTTTGCTGTTTTTTTGCTTTATAATTACAATAGGTTAAATTTGTATAGTATTAAATTTTCGGAGGATACATGGATGCCAAGAGAAGGAGTGACTATTTACGATTTATTAATTTCTTGCCCTGGGGATGTTACTGGCTATCTTCAATTAATTAAGGAAGCTGTTGATAATTTTAATAAACTGTATGGTAGTTTGAATAATATACAAGTATCAATCAAGCATTGGTCAACGGATAGCTTTCCTGAATCAGGTGATAAACCACAGGAATTATTAAATAAGCAAATTGTTAGGGAATGTGATGCAGCTGTTGCTATATTTTGGACAAGATTTGGTACTGCAACAGATAATTATGGATCCGGAACGGAAGAAGAAATTGAGGAGATGCTATCAGCTGACAAACAAGTTTTTATGTACTTTTTAGAAGCTCCGATAATTCCGTCTAATATAGACATTAAGCAATATGAAAAAGTGCAAGAATTTAAAGAAAGATATAAAGATAGAGGGATATTTTTTATAGTTAAAGATGAGATTGATTTTCAAAGGCTTTTTACAAATCATCTATCACTTTATTTTTTAAAATTAATTTCAGAAAAAGAAACTTATCAAAACGAAAATATAAAACCGTTTTTGACAATAAGGGATAAAAAAACATTATCTGACGAAAATATTTTACCTAAACAATTTAGTTTACTGGAGTCAAAATTTATTAATGAAAAGCAAAGTAAGATTAACGAATATATAGATGAACTAAACAGTACCGTAATTTCTGAAGAAGCAGATATATTAGAAGATAAAAGTAAAATGTTGACTATGCCTTCAAAAGAAGATGCGAATGTTGATTTTCTTTATCAAATAGCTGATTCTGTGGCCATTAGTGATAAATTCAAATATACTATAAATGATTTCGCTAAAGAAAACCAAATCAAACTACATGAAAATTTTTGGTATTTAGGGAATTTAATGAAACATAAACTTCAGGTACAAATTCCTTTCGGTAACAGTGGTCCTTCGTATATAGGGTCTGACAAGGAAAAGAAACGCTTTTCTAAATTAAACAAATTATATTGGGAAATAATATCTTACAAAGAGTACATTGAATATTTCACATACATAGATAACATTAAATTTGTCGAACTAATCGTTTCTAACTTAGGTAAAACATATGATGAAGATATCGATATAAAACTGATGGTACCAAAAGGTTGTCTGCTAAAACATAATAACTTGCTTTATCCAGGAGAGAACATAATTGAGGAGATACAGGGAATTGAATTAGATGAATTTCTATTTAAAATTAAAGAAAGTGACTCAGTTGATGCTTACGCTTATTTTCAAATAATCCCATCAAATATAGAAAGAATTAATATTAATCCACTTATCGCATATACTACGAGACCTGGTTATGAAGATCAAAAATACAACTATAAAAACTCTTTAGAACACATATTTATATATAAAAATTTTACAAATTCAGAATTTGATATTTTAAGATTTGGCATTGAGTATTTGAAACATAACTCCTCAATGGCATTTCCATCGATACTAATGTTTGAGAATGTTCCTCAAACGATTGAATATGAGATTACTTCAAAATATATACCGGATGTAGTGAAGGGTAAGATACATTTAAAAATTGATTAATCAGGGTTTATTGTTTAACTGTTTATGAAGGTTTAATAGAAATATATTCAGAAACTTGATGTAGCGATGAAATAATGAATGAAGAAAATGATTTGATTAGTGGGGTTTAATTTAATAATAATTTTTATCGTATTTATGAATTGTCTGAAGATAATAGAGACTATGCTAGAATTGTTAGCGAGTCTAAGAAAGGTATGTATATAGAAAGTACCAAAAAGGTTAAAATGATATTAGGTTTAAATACTGAAAAATAGTTTTTGTTGTTAAATTGTTGTTAAAGCAAAATAAAAAGCCTTAGAAATATTGATTTCTAGGCTTTTTTTAACTCATTAACTCTATTCCCACTCAACTGTTGCAGGTGGTTTACTTGTAATATCGTAGACGATACGGTTAACATGATCCACTTCATTTACGATACGCACAGAAATCTTTTGAAGAACTTCCCAAGGAATTTTGGCAAAGTCAGCAGTCATACCATCGATAGAGGTGATGGCACGGATTGCAATCGTGTAGTCATATGTACGACCGTCACCCATAACACCAACTGAACGAACGCCTGTATTAACAGTGAAGTATTGCCAGATATCACGGTCAAGACCTGCTTTAGCAATTTCTTCACGAAGAATAGCGTCTGACTCACGAACGGTTTCTAGTTTCTCTTCAGTGATTTCACCCATGACACGGATAGCAAGTCCTGGTCCTGGGAATGGTTGGCGCCATACGATGTGGTCTGGCATACCAAGCTCTGTACCAAGGGCACGAACTTCGTCCTTGTAAAGAGTGTTGAGTGGCTCGATCAGTTCAAACTGCATGTCTTCTGGAAGGCCACCAACGTTGTGGTGAGACTTGATAGTTTGAGCTGTATCTGTACCAGACTCAATCACGTCAGTGTAAAGTGTCCCCTGAGCAAGGAATTTCACATCTTTGAGCTTGCTTGCTTCGTCATCGAATACATAGACAAACTCATTACCGATAATTTTACGTTTTTGTTCTGGGTCAGAAACGCCAGCAAGTTTATCAAGGAAACGTTTAGCTGCGTCTGCTTTGACGATATTCAAACCAAACTTACCACCAAGCATGTCCATAACTTGGTCCGCTTCTCCTTTACGAAGGAGACCGTGATCCACGAAGATACAGATCAATTGATCGCCAATCGCTTTTTGAAGAAGAACCCCAACGACAGATGAGTCAACCCCACCTGAAAGGCCAAGAAGGACACGTTTATCACCGACGGTTTCACGGATTTTTTGGATCTGCATATCGATGAAGTTATCCATTGTCCAGTCGCCTTTAGCTTTACAGATGTTAAGGGCAAAGTTACGAAGGATATCATTTCCGTATACAGAATGACGAACTTCTGGGTGGAATTGAATACCGTAAATGTGTTTATCTGGATTTTCGATTGCTGCGTATGGGCAGTCAGCTGATGTACCTGTACGAACAAAGTCAGAAGGAATCTCAGTAACCGCATCACCATGGCTCATCAGAACAGTCTGTTCATCAGGTGTTGATTCAAAAAGAGCTGATGGTGTGTGAGTAAGAGTTGATTGACCGTATTCACGATTCCCAGCGTCACCTGCAGGAACAACTTTTCCTCCAAGTTTATGAGTTAATAATTGCATACCGTAACAGATTCCCAAAATAGGAATTCCGAGTTCGAAGATTTCTGGGTCAATATCGAATGAACCATCTTCGTATACAGAGTTTGGACCACCTGATAGGATAATTCCTACAGGATTGATTTCACGAACTTCAGCAGCTGAAATTTTATGGCTTTTTAGTTCTGAAAAAACACCAATCTCACGGATACGGCGTGAAATCAGCTGGTTGTATTGGCTACCATAGTCCAATACGATGATTTTTTCTACATCTTGCAAATCAGTTGAAATGTTGCTCATCTTTTTCCTTTCTCAAAAGAAATATCTTTTTTCAATATTCTATCACAAATAAGGGCGAATTACCAACTAAACAAGGCGAAGTTTGACTTTTTCTAGTTTATTGGGGTACAATAGAGAAAAGATAGAAATGAAGTGAAAAATATGCTACCCGCTTATATGAAAATCCATGATCAGATTAAAAAGGATATTGACGAACACCGTTGGGCAATTGGTGAGAGACTTCCTAGTGAACGAGACTTAGCAGAGCAGTTTGCGGTCAGTCGCATGACCCTCCGCCAAGCCGTATCTCTATTAGTCGAAGAAGGCGTCTTAGAGCGCCGCGTAGGAAGTGGCACCTTTGTTTCTAGTACTCGGGTACAAGAAAAGATGCGAGGAACAACAAGTTTTACTGAAATTGTTAAGTCCCAAGGTAAAGTACCCTCTAGCCAGCTCATTTCCTACAGAAAAACCATTCCCAATGAGCAGGAAGTTGCAAAGTTAGGAATTTCTCCAACGGAGAATATTATCCGAATGGAACGGGTCCGCTATGCCGACCAAGTTCCTCTAGTTTATGAAGTTGCTTCTATTCCTGAAAAATTCATTAAGGACTTTAAAAAAGAAGAAATCACCAGTCATTTCTTCCAAACATTGCAAAAACATGGCTACCGTATTGGTAAATCACAGCAGACCATCTATGCTCGTCTTGCTAAAGAAAAGATTGCCCACTATTTGGAAGTTGAAAAAGGACATGCTATTCTTGGGCTAACTCAGGTTTCCTACCTAGAAGATGGTACTGCATTTGAATACGTAAAAAGTCAGTATGTAGGCGAACGCTTTGAATTTTATCTTGAGAATAACTAGTCTAGAAAGGCTAGTTTTTTGCTTTCTTAAAAGATTAGAATTGTCAAAACAATCTGTCTAGGCTTGATTTTATCACTTATTTACTATAAAATGAGAAGGAAAAACGTCAAACTTTTATATTGCAAATAGGAGAAAACATGACAAAAACATTAAAACGTCCTGAGGTTTTATCACCTGCAGGGACTTTAGAGAAGCTAAAGGTAGCTGTTCAATATGGAGCAGATGCTGTCTTTATCGGTGGTCAGGCCTATGGTCTTCGTAGCCGTGCCGGAAACTTTACTTTCGAACAGATGGAAGAAGGTGTCAAGTTTGCTGCCAAGTACGGTGCCAAAGTCTATGTAGCTGCCAATATGGTTATGCACGAAGGAAATGAAGCTGGTGCTGGTGAGTGGTTCCGTAAACTGCGTGATATCGGGATTGCAGCAGTTATCGTATCTGACCCAGCCTTGATCATGATTGCAGCGACTGAAGCACCAGGTCTTGAAATCCACCTCTCTACCCAAGCAAGTGCAACTAACTATGAAACCCTTGAGTTCTGGAAAGAACTGGGCTTGACTCGTGTCGTTTTGGCGCGTGAGGTTTCGATGGAAGAATTAGCTGAAATCCGCAAACGTACAGATGTTGAGATTGAAGCCTTTGTCCACGGAGCCATGTGTATTTCTTACTCTGGTCGTTGTACTCTTTCAAACCACATGAGTATGCGTGATGCTAACCGTGGTGGTTGCTCTCAGTCTTGCCGTTGGAAGTATGATCTTTATGATATGCCATTTGGGAAAGAACGTAAGAGCTTGAAAGGGGAAATCCCAGAAGAATTTTCAATGTCAGCTGTTGACATGTCCATGATTGACCATATCCCAGATATGATTGAAAATGGTGTGGACAGTCTAAAAATCGAAGGACGCATGAAGTCTATTCACTATGTTTCAACAGTAACTAACTGTTATAAGGCTGCTGTTGATGCTTATCTAGAGAGTCCAGAGAAGTTTGAAGCTATCAAGCAAGACTTGATTGATGAGATGTGGAAGGTTGCCCAACGTGAATTGGCAACAGGTTTCTACTATGGTACGCCGTCTGAAAATGAACAGTTATTTGGCGCACGTCGTAAAATTCCTGAATACAAGTTTGTCGCTGAAGTGGTTGCTTATGATGATGCGACACAAACAGCGACCATTCGCCAACGGAACGTCATTAACGAGGGGGACCAAGTTGAGTTTTATGGCCCAGGTTTCCGTCATTTTGAAACGTATATTGAAGATTTGCATGATGCAAAAGGCAATAAAATCGACCGTGCCCCAAATCCAATGGAACTATTGACTATTAAGGTTCCACAACCTGTTCAAGCTGGAGACATGGTTCGAGCTCTCAAAGAAGGACTCATCAATCTTTATAAGGAAGATGGCACCAGTGTCACAGTTCGTGCTTAATAAGCGTGCAGGAGAGGAAAGCTTTCTAGTTGCTTTCCCTTTAATCCTACTTATTAAAAGGACATTAGGTTAAAGAAAATATATTAATTTCCATCCGAGATTTCATCTCGGATTTTTCATTATTTTTCAGAAAGACCTAGATAATGGAGGGATTTGTTACAAGTTTTTTCCAAAGTTTTCTATATAATAGACTTAAAAATAGTAAAATTGTAAATAATTTTCATTAAACGCTTTCAACGTAAGTAAAAAGTTGACAAATCCAATTTTTAGGACTAAACTAAGTAAGTAAATTTTAATTAAAAGGAGAATTCGTCATGAATTTAACATTTTTCGGTCTATGTCTTGCCTGTATGGGTGTATCTCTTGGTGAGGGTATGTTGATGAATGGTTTGTTGAAATCAGTTGCTCGCCAACCAGATATCATCTCAGAACTACGTAGTTTGATGATCCTAGGGGTTGCCTTTATTGAAGGTACTTTCTTCGTTACTCTTGTCTTTTCATTTATCATCAAATAAAAGAAGTATAAATTGAAAAAGGGAGGATTTTAGATGGAAGAAAGTATTAATCCAACCATCAATATTGGTCCTGTTACCTTTAATTTAACCATAGTAGTTTTGACTTTGTTGACTGTAGCACTTATTTTTGGCTTTATTTATTGGGCAACTCGAAATATGACTTTGAGACCCACAGGAAAACAAAATGTTTTAGAGTATTTATTTGATTTTGTTGTTGGATTTACAAAATCAAACCTTGGTCCAATGATAAAGGATTATTCTCTCTTTTATTTCTGTTTATTCCTATTTATGGCCATTGCAAATAATATTGGCTTAATGGCTAGAATTCAGACTACAGATGGTGTAAATCTTTGGACCTCACCAACAGCAAATTTGTCATTTGACTTGGTCTTGTCTTTTACAATTATCTTGATGACCCACGTAGAAGGAATTCGTCGTCGTGGAATCAAAAAGTATTTAAAAGCATTTGTAACACCAGGTTTTATGACACCAATGAATCTCTTAGAAGAAGTTACCAATCTCCTTTCACTTGCATTGCGGGTCTTTGGTAATATCTTTGCAGGGGAAGTGATGGCAAGTATGTTAGTCCTACTTTCTCATCAGGCCTTCTATTGGTATCCTATTGCTTTTGGAACAAATCTAATCTGGACTGCATTTTCTGTTTTTATTTCTTGTGTACAAGCATATGTATTTACATTGTTATCTTCAATGTACCTAGGAAATAAAATTAATGATGAAGAATAGAAAGGAGTAGTTTATGAATGTAACAGTAGGTGAATTACTTGGTGATTTTATACTAATCGCTGGTTCCTTTATTCTCTTGCTAGTCTTGGTTAAGAAATACGCTTGGTCAAATTTGACTAGCATTTTCGAACAAAGAGCAGAAAAAATTGCAGCAGATATTGACGGAGCTGAACAAGCACGTCAAAAAGCAGAAGTATTGGCTCAAAAACGCGAAGATGAATTGGCTGGTAGCCGTAAAGAAGCTAAGACAATCATTGAGAATGCTAAAGAAACAGCTGAAAAAAGCAAAGCTAGTATTTTAGCAGATGCTAAGCTAGAAGCAGGACGCTTGAAAGAAAAAGCGAACCAAGAAATTGCTCAAAATAAAGCTGAAGCTTTACAAAGCGTTAAGGGTGAGGTAGCAGATTTGACAATCAGCTTGGCTGGTAAAATTATCTCACAAAACCTTGACGGTCATGCCCATAAAGAACTCATTGATCAGTATATCGATCAGTTAGGAGAAGCTTAATGGACAAGAAAACAGTAAAGGTAATTGAAAAATACAGCATGCCTTTTGTCCAATTGGTTTTAGAAAAAGGAGAAGAAGACCGTATCTTTTCAGACCTAGCTCAAATCAAGCAAGTTGCTGAAGAAACAGGTTTACCTTCTTTTTTAAAAAAAGTGGCAGTAGACGAGTCTGATAAGGAAAAAACAATTGCTTTCTTCCAAGACTCTGTGTCACCTTTATTGCAAAACTTTATCCAGGTTCTTATCTACAATCACAGAGCAAATCTTTTTTATGATATTCTTGTAGATTGCTTGAACCGACTTGAAAAAGAAACAAATCGATTTGAAGTGACGATTACGTCAGCTCATCCTTTAACTGATGAACAGAAGAGTCGCTTGCTCCCTTTGATTGAGAAAAAAATGTCTCTTAAAGTAAGGAGTGTAAAAGAACAAATCGATGAAAGTCTTATTGGTGGTTTTGTCATTTTTGCCAATCACAAGACAATTGATGTGAGTATTAAACAACAACTTAAAGTTGTTAAAGAAAATTTGAAATAGAAAGTGGTGTTCTTTTGGCAATTAACGCACAAGAAATCAGCGCTTTAATTAAGCAACAAATTGAAAATTTCAAACCCAATTTTGATGTGACTGAAACAGGTGTTGTAACCTATATCGGGGACGGTATCGCGCGTGCTCACGGTCTTGAAAATGCCATGAGTGGAGAGTTGTTGATTTTTGAAAACGGCTCTTATGGTATGGCTCAAAACTTGGAGTCAACAGACGTCGGTATTATCATCCTAGGTGACTTTACAGATATCCGTGAAGGCGATACAATCCGCCGTACAGGTAAAATCATGGAAGTCCCAGTAGGTGAAAGTCTGATTGGTCGTGTTGTGGACCCACTTGGTCGTCCAGTTGACGGTCTTGGAGAAATCCACACTGACAAAACTCGTCCAGTAGAAGCGCCAGCTCCTGGTGTTATGCAACGTAAGTCTGTATCAGAACCATTGCAAACTGGTTTGAAAGCTATTGACGCCCTTGTACCGATTGGTCGTGGTCAACGTGAGTTGATTATCGGTGACCGTCAGACAGGGAAAACAACAATTGCGATTGATACAATCTTGAACCAAAAGGGTCAAGATATGATCTGTATCTACGTAGCGATCGGACAGAAAGAATCAACAGTTCGTACGCAAGTAGAAACACTACGTCAGTACGGTGCCTTGGACTACACAATCGTTGTGACAGCCTCTGCTTCACAACCATCTCCATTGCTCTTCCTAGCTCCTTATGCTGGGGTTGCCATGGCGGAGGAATTTATGTACCAAGGTAAGCATGTTTTGATCGTTTATGATGATCTTTCAAAACAAGCGGTAGCTTATCGTGAACTGTCTCTTTTGCTTCGTCGTCCTCCAGGTCGTGAAGCCTTCCCAGGGGATGTTTTCTACCTTCACAGCCGTTTGCTTGAGCGCTCAGCTAAAGTTTCTGATGAACTTGGTGGTGGATCTATTACAGCCCTACCGTTTATCGAGACACAAGCAGGAGATATCTCTGCCTATATCGCAACCAACGTGATTTCAATCACTGATGGACAAATCTTCCTTGGTGATGGTCTCTTCAATGCGGGTATTCGTCCAGCCATTGACGCGGGTTCATCTGTATCTCGTGTAGGTGGTTCTGCACAAATTAAAGCCATGAAAAAGGTTGCTGGTACACTTCGTATCGACCTTGCTTCATACCGTGAGTTGGAAGCCTTCACTAAGTTTGGTTCTGACTTGGACGCAGCAACACAGGCTAAGTTGAACCGTGGACGTCGTACAGTTGAGGTCTTGAAACAACCTGTTCACAAACCATTACCTGTTGAGAAACAAGTAACCATTCTCTATGCTTTGACACATGGTTTCTTGGATACCGTTCCTGTAGATGATATTGTTCGTTTCGAGGAAGAGTTCCATGCCTTCTTTGATGCTCAACATCCAGAGATTTTGGAAACCATTCGTGATACAAAAGACTTGCCAGACGAAGCAGTCTTGGATGCTGCGATTACAGAGTTTCTCAATCAAACCAGCTTCCAATAAGAATAGAGGTGTCAGATGGCAGTATCTCTAAATGATATTAAAACAAAAATCGCCTCAACAAAAAATACGAGTCAAATCACTAATGCCATGCAGATGGTATCAGCTGCTAAGCTAGGTCGTTCTGAAGAAGCTGCTCGCAACTTCCAAGTTTATGCTCAGAAAGTTCGTAAACTTTTGACGGATATTCTTCATGGTAATGGAGCCGGCAGTTCAACCAATCCGATGTTGATTAGTCGTCCAGTTAAGAAGACAGGTTATATCGTCATTACTTCAGACCGCGGTTTGGTTGGAGGCTATAATTCTTCTATTTTGAAAGCCGTTATGGAGCTGAAAGAAGAATACCATCCAGACGGTAAAGGTTTTGAAATGATCTGTATTGGTGGAATGGGAGCTGATTTCTTTAAGGCTCGTGGTATTCAACCACTTTATGAACTACGTGGCTTGGCGGATCAACCAAGCTTTGATGAAGTTCGTAAGATTATTTCAAAAACAGTTGAAATGTATCAAAATGAACTTTTTGATGAACTCTATGTCTGCTACAACCACCATGTCAATACGCTAACTAGTCAAATGCGTGTGGAGCAAATGCTTCCAATTGTTGACTTGGATCCAAATGAAGCAGATGACAGTTACAGCTTGACCTTTGAATTGGAAACTAGCCGAGAAGAAATTTTGGAGCAGTTATTGCCTCAGTTTGCAGAAAGTATGATTTACGGGGCTATTATCGATGCTAAGACAGCTGAAAATGCTGCTGGTATGACCGCCATGCAAACAGCGACAGATAATGCTAAGAAAGTCATTAATGATTTGACAATTCAGTATAACCGTGCCAGACAGGCGGCGATTACACAAGAAATTACAGAAATCGTAGCAGGAGCTAGTGCCTTAGAATAGGCACTAGTCTAGCTCGTATGAAAATGAACTTAGGACCTAGTTAAGCTAGGGACCGACAGTATCTTATATAGAATAGGAGAAGGAGATGAGTTCAGGTAAAATTGCTCAGGTTATCGGTCCCGTTGTAGACGTCTTGTTTGCAGCAGGGGAAAAACTTCCTGAGATTAACAATGCACTTGTCGTCTACAAAAATGACGAAAGAAAAACAAAAATCGTCCTTGAAGTAGCCTTGGAGTTGGGGGATGGTATGGTTCGTACTATCGCCATGGAATCAACAGATGGTTTGACTCGTGGAATGGAAGTATTGGACACAGGTCGTCCAATCTCTGTACCAGTAGGTAAAGAAACTTTGGGACGTGTCTTCAACGTTTTGGGAGATACCATTGACTTGGAAGCTCCTTTTACAGAAGATGCAGAGCGTCAGCCAATTCATAAAAAAGCTCCAACTTTTGATGAGTTGTCTACCTCTTCTGAAATCCTTGAAACAGGGATTAAGGTTATCGACCTTCTTGCCCCTTACCTTAAAGGTGGTAAAGTTGGACTTTTCGGTGGTGCCGGAGTTGGTAAAACTGTCTTGATTCAAGAATTGATTCACAACATTGCCCAAGAACACGGTGGTATTTCAGTATTTACTGGTGTTGGGGAACGTACTCGTGAGGGGAATGACCTTTACTGGGAAATGAAAGAATCAGGTGTTATCGAGAAAACAGCCATGGTATTTGGTCAGATGAATGAGCCACCAGGAGCACGTATGCGTGTTGCCCTTACTGGTTTGACAATCGCTGAATACTTCCGTGATGTAGAAGGACAAGACGTGCTTCTCTTTATCGATAATATCTTCCGTTTCACTCAGGCTGGTTCAGAAGTATCTGCCCTTTTGGGTCGTATGCCATCAGCCGTTGGTTACCAACCAACACTTGCTACGGAAATGGGTCAATTGCAAGAACGTATTACATCAACCAAGAAGGGTTCTGTAACCTCTATCCAAGCTATCTATGTGCCAGCGGATGACTATACTGACCCAGCGCCAGCAACAGCCTTTGCTCACTTGGATTCAACAACTAACTTGGAACGTAAGTTGGTACAATTGGGTATCTACCCAGCCGTTGACCCACTTGCTTCAAGCTCACGTGCCTTGGCACCTGAAATCGTTGGGGAAGAGCACTATGCAGTTGCTGCTGAAGTAAAACGTGTCCTTCAACGTTACCATGAGTTGCAAGATATCATCGCTATCCTTGGTATGGATGAGCTTTCTGATGAAGAAAAGACCTTGGTTGCACGTGCCCGTCGTATCCAGTTCTTCTTGTCACAAAACTTCAACGTTGCGGAACAATTTACTGGTCAGCCAGGTTCTTATGTTCCAGTTGCTGAAACTGTTCGTGGCTTTAAGGAAATACTTGATGGTAAACACGACCACTTGCCAGAAGATGCCTTCCGTGGTGTAGGTTCTATCGAAGATGTGATTGCAAAAGCTGAAAAAATGGGATTTTAAGAGGTGATCTATGGCTCAGTTAACTGTCCAGATCGTGACACCAGATGGTCTCGTCTATGATCACCATGCCAGCTTTGTATCAGTTCGAACTCTGGATGGTGAGATGGGAATCTTGCCACGACATGAAAATATGATTGCAGTTTTAGCAGTTGATGAGGTTAAGGTTAAACGTGTAGATGATGAAAATCACGTGAACTGGATTGCAGTGAACGGGGGCGTTATCGAAGTTGCCAATGGCGTTGTCACAATTGTTGCTGACTCTGCAGAACGTGCTCGTGATATCGACGTTAGTCGTGCAGAACGTGCCAAACTTCGAGCAGAGCGTGAAATTGAAGAAGCACACGACAAACACTTGATTGACCAAGAACGTCGTGCGAAGATTGCACTGCAACGTGCCATTAACCGTATTAATGTCGGAAATAGACTATAAGAAAAAAATGAACTTGAGTTACCAAGTTCATTTTTTATGTTTTCTTAGGGAGCAAAACTGATGCAAAATTAGAATTGTCTAGAGATATAAAAGATAATTAAAAGATTGCATAGTTCAATTTGCGTAGCAGAAATCATACAAATAAAATTGATTATAGTAAAATAGAATTAGAATTATTAAGAAAGTTGGTTCTTTATTGGAAACGATAGTATTTTCAATCTCTGTTTTTCTAGCAGGGATCTTGTCCTTCTTTTCCCCTTGCATTTTCCCTCTGTTACCTGTCTATACTGGTATCTTATTGGATGATCAGGATAGTGCAAAAAGTTTTTCATTATTTGGGAAAAAAGTTGCCTGGTCAGGTTTGATTCGAACACTTTGCTTTATTGCAGGTATCTCTCTCATTTTCTTTATCTTAGGATTTGGTGCTGGTTACTTTGGTAATATTCTCTATGCAAATTGGTTTCGATATGTCATGGGAACAATTATTATCATTTTGGGCCTTCACCAGATGGAAATTTTTCATTTTAAGAAATTAGAGGTTCAAAAAAGCTTTACCTTTAAAAAATCAGATTCTAATCGTTATTGGTCAGCTTTTTTACTTGGTATTACCTTTAGCTTTGGTTGGACGCCTTGTATTGGGCCGGTTTTAAGTTCTGTCTTAGCACTTGCGGCTTCTGGAGGTAATGGCGCTTGGCAAGGAGCTATCTATACTCTTATTTACACTCTGGGAATGGCCATTCCTTTCTTGGTCTTGGCTCTAGCTTCAGGCGTAGTGATGCCTTATTTTAGTAAACTCAAGCGCCATATGATGCTACTTAAGAAAATTGGTGGTTTCCTCATTATTTTAATGGGAATTTTGTTACTATTAGGACAAGTAAATGTTCTAGCTGGTATTTTTGAATAAAGGAGAAAAAGATGAAAAAAGTAATGTTTGCTGGCTTAAGCCTCTTGTCACTAGTTGTATTGATGGCCTGTGGCGAGGAAGAGACTAAAAAGACTCAAGCACCAGAACAATCCCCAAAACAACAGCAACAAACGCCTGTACAACAAATTGCTGTTGGAAAAGATGCTCCAGACTTCACCTTGCAATCTATGGATGGTAAAGAAGTTAAGTTATCTGATTATAAGGGGAAAAAAGTCTACTTGAAGTTTTGGGCTTCATGGTGTGGTCCATGTAAGAAAAGTATGCCTGAGTTGATGGAATTAGCAGCGAAACCAGATCGTGATTTTGAAATTCTTAGTGTCATTGCACCAGGAATTCAAGGTGAAAAAACTGTCGAGCAATTTCCACAATGGTTCCAAGATCAAGGATATAAAGATATCCCAGTACTTTATGACACAAAAGGAACCACCTTCCAAGCTTATCAAATTCGAAGCATTCCTACAGAATACCTGATTGATAGTCAAGGAAAGATTGGAAAGATTCAATTTGGTGTCATCAGCAACGAGGATGCAGAAGCAGCCTTTAAAGAAATGAACTAGAATCAAGATTTTAAAATAGTATTTATACAATCAATCCCCTAGATTTTAGATAGTATTAATCTAAGATTTAGGGGATTTTTGCTATCAATAAATTAAGTTTAAAAAAGAAGGGAGTTCTGTATTATACAGATTCCCCTTCTTTTTCTTTAAACATAATATTTATTTTTTAGCTTTAAGAAGTTTATTATATCATAGCTTCTCGTTGATAAAGCGGATAAACTGATTCCACCAAACTTTCAAGAAGAAGGCTTTTTCTACTTTCTTTTCTGCTACCATTTCAAAACTAGGACGTTCTGTGGTGATGTAACCTTGACCAATCAAGTCTGAGTCTTCATAAGTCAAATGTCCAACCACTGTTCCGGCTTCAAGTGGTGCTGGAATTGCCTTAGAATCAGGTGTGAATTGAACAGATTGAGAAGATTGATTCCCAATACGTTCAATTAGAGAAATATCATCTTTAGCAACAGCAGTGACTGTATCTTCTTTTCCGTCTTGTACAGGGACTTTGCTATCTTGATAGGCATCACCTTTCTGAACGATTTTGCGAAGTGTGAATGTAGAAGAGATATAATTCATTAGTGAAGATGTAGCTGTGAAGCGAGCGTAAGGATTATTGTCTTGATGATCCGCATTCAAAACAACTGTGATAACCCTCATGCCTTTTTCGACAGTAGTACCAACAAAAGACTCTCCAGCCTTATCTGTGGTCCCTGTTTTTAATCCATCAAAACCACCGCGATAAGCAGGCATACCCTCTAACATGTAATTGGTAGAAGTGATTGCCATTCCAGCAAAAGTAGAAGAAGGTTTTTTCGTGATTTCTAAGACTTGTGGGTATTTTTTTATGAGGTTGCGAGCAACGATAGCGACATCATAAGCGCTGAGCTTATTTTCCTCATCTTTTTTAGAGCCTGGGTAAATGTTATCACCTAGACTCTCATTGTTAAGACCCGTCGTATTGACAACAGTGGCATCCTGAATTCCCCATTCTAAGAGCTTTGCCCGCATCATATCGACGAAATCTTTTTCTGAGCCAGCAATTTTCTCAGCTAGGGCAATAGCCGCACTGTTGGCACTAGATACCAGGGTTGCTTCGAGCAGTTGTTCGACGGTATAATTACGAGCTTCCATAGGAACGTTACTCGCTTCAGAATTTGTCGTTAATTTGTAAGGATAATCAGAAATATCTACCGGAGTTGATAGTGTAATACTGCCGTTTTCCAAGGCTTCATAGACAAGATAAACAGTAATTAACTTTGTGATTGAAGCAATTTCAACTGGCTGGGTTGCATCTTTCTCATAGAGAATTTTACCAGTATTTGCCTCAACAGCAATTGCATGTTTAGCAGCAATATTAAAATCTTGAGCAGCAACAGTAGATGCTGAGCCAATAATGGAAAGGCTTAAAAGAGTTAAAATTATTTTTTTCATAGTAAGTTTATTCTATCATAAAGAAAAAAATATTCCCAGTTTCATGATAGAAGAAAGAAGCTTTTTTGAAAGTGTGGTAAAATAGATGAATGGAGGTACTTCATGTTTCGTAAGAATAAATTATTTTTTTGGACCAGTGAGATTTTACTATTAACCATCATCTTCTATTTATGGAGACAGATGGGAGCGATTATTACACCTTTTGTAAGCGTTGCAAACACTATAATGATTCCCTTTCTTTTAGGTGGTTTTTTATATTATTTGACCAATCCTATTGTAAATTTTTTACAAAAGTATTTCAAAATTAACCGTATCATTGGTATTTTACTAACCTTGTGTACCTTGGTCTGGGGGCTAGTTATTGGGGTAGTTTATCTTTTACCGATTTTGATTAATCAGTTGACCAGTTTGATAGCAACAAGTCAGACAATTTATAGTCGTTTGCAAGATTTGATTGTGGATTTATCTACTTATCCAGCCTTTCAAAATATAGATATTCAAGCGACAATTCAACAATTAAATCTATCCTATGTAGATATTCTACAAAATATCTTAAATAGTGTAACGAATAGTGTTGGAAGTGTCCTATCTGCGCTCTTTAGTACTGTGTTAATTATTATCATGACCCCTATATTTTTAATTTATTTTTTGTTAGATGGTCACAAATTTTTACCGATGCTTGAACGTACTGTTTTAAAGAGAGATAAGCTACATATTGCAGGCCTATTAAAGAATTTGAATGCGACAATTGCTCGCTATATTAGTGGAGTCGCAATTGATGCGATTATTATTGGTTGTTTGGCCTTTATCGGATATAGCGTAATCGGTTTGAAATACGCTTTGGTCTTCGCTATCTTTTCAGGATTAGCCAATCTCATTCCTTATGTGGGACCAAGTATTGGTCTGATTCCGATGATTATCGCAAATGTCTTTACTGATCCTCATAGAATGTTGATTGCAGTTGTTTATATGCTGATTATTCAACAAGTAGATGGAAATATCCTCTACCCTCGAATCGTTGGTGGGGTAATGAAGGTTCATCCAATTACGATTTTAGTATTACTTTTGTTATCAAGTAATATCTATGGTGTCATTGGTATGATTGTCGCAGTACCAACCTACTCTATCTTGAAAGAAATTTCTAAGTTCTTATCACGTTTGTATGAAAATCATAAAATAATGAAAGAACGAGAAAGAGAATTAGCTAAGTAAAAATCAGGAAATTCCTGATTTTTCTTTTTCATTAAAGGAGTGATGGGAGTAGAAATACCGTTTAGATTAGCAGATTAAGAATAATTCACAAAAACTTTGTAAAACACTTGCAATTTAGCTGAAATTTGATAAAATAGTAAGGAAAGTTAGACTGTATTGCCTACTGTCTATCTATAAAATATATTTTATTGGAGGCTTTTACTCAAATGGCAAAAGAAAAATATGATCGTAGTAAACCACACGTTAACATTGGTACTATCGGACACGTTGACCACGGTAAAACTACCCTAACTGCAGCTATCACAACTGTTTTGGCACGTCGCTTGCCTTCATCAGTTAACCAACCTAAAGACTATGCGTCTATCGATGCTGCTCCAGAAGAACGCGAACGCGGTATCACTATCAATACTGCTCACGTTGAGTACGAAACTGAAAAACGTCACTACGCTCACATCGACGCTCCAGGACACGCGGACTACGTTAAAAACATGATCACTGGTGCCGCTCAAATGGACGGTGCTATCCTTGTAGTAGCTTCAACTGACGGACCAATGCCACAAACTCGTGAGCACATCCTTCTTTCACGTCAGGTTGGTGTTAAACACCTTATCGTCTTCATGAACAAAGTTGACTTGGTTGACGACGAAGAATTGCTTGAATTGGTTGAAATGGAAATCCGTGACCTATTGTCAGAATACGACTTCCCAGGTGACGATCTTCCAGTTATCCAAGGTTCAGCTCTTAAAGCTCTTGAAGGTGACACTAAATACGAAGACATCGTTATGGAATTGATGAACACAGTTGATGAGTACATCCCAGAACCAGAACGTGACACTGACAAACCATTGCTTCTTCCAGTCGAAGACGTATTCTCAATCACTGGACGTGGTACGGTTGCTTCAGGACGTATCGACCGTGGTATCGTTAAAGTTAACGACGAAATCGAAATCGTTGGTATCAAAGAAGAAACTCAAAAAGCAGTTGTTACTGGTGTTGAAATGTTCCGTAAACAACTTGACGAAGGTCTTGCCGGAGATAACGTAGGTGTCCTTCTTCGTGGTGTTCAACGTGACGAAATCGAACGTGGACAAGTTATCGCTAAACCAGGTTCAATCAACCCACACACTAAATTCAAAGGTGAAGTTTACATCCTTACTAAAGAAGAAGGTGGACGTCACACTCCATTCTTCAACAACTACCGTCCACAATTCTACTTCCGTACTACTGACGTTACAGGTTCAATCGAACTTCCAGCAGGTACTGAAATGGTAATGCCTGGTGATAACGTGA
The DNA here is from genome assembly GCF_001836965.1 of Streptococcus sp. HMSC063B03. Taxonomy (GTDB): domain Bacteria; phylum Bacillota; class Bacilli; order Lactobacillales; family Streptococcaceae; genus Streptococcus; species Streptococcus pneumoniae_F. The sequence continues at coordinate 221,046 of NZ_KV831045.1, forward strand.
CAATCGACGTTGAGTTGATCCACCCAATCGCCGTAGAACAAGGTACTACATTCTCTATCCGTGAGGGTGGACGTACTGTTGGTTCAGGTATGGTTACAGAAATCGAAGCTTAATTCGATTTAGTTCCCAGAAGAACAATTATTTAAGTCAGACACTAAAAGAATCTTGCTTTGCAAGGTTCTTTTTCATTATGTCACTATTAGTCCGTCTAGCTCCGTTAGGTGTGAGACAAATAAATGATGGCTGTGAAATATTTTTACTTTTCATGGAAAAATTGTTTTGAGAAAGATTCCATCTTTTTTTGGGGGGAGTAATTTGTAGATATAAAAAAGACAAACACTAAAATGATGTTTGTCTTTGGTGTGTAGCTCCGTTAGTTGGTCAGTTATAATTATGTTAATTAGCAAATCTGATGCAGACCGCTTCTGGGACATGGAAGTCATTAGAAAGTTCTGCTAGACGACCAGTTTCAGGATTGCGTTTAAAGACGGTTGCATTGTCAGAGTCTTGATGGATAGCAATGACAAATTCTTGATCCGGTGTCAAATCAAAATCACGTGGAGTCTGACCATGAGTCGGAACGATTTCTAACAACTCTAAACTACCGTCCGCAAGGATTGTATATACTGCGATAGAATCATGACCACGGTTAGAAGCGTAGAGGTATTTACCGTCTTTAGAGAGACGAATAGCAGCAGTACCATTAAAGCCTTCATAACCGTCTGGTAGAGTTGAAATGACTTGCATGCGTTCAAATTCGCCAACACCATCGTAGATTAGAACCTCGATAGTGCTATTAAGTTCACAAATGAGATAAGCAATTTTATAATGGTTATGGAAAATAATATGGCGTGAGCCTGCTCCTGGCTGGCTGTGATAGGTATAGAGTTTAGATAATTTTCCTTCTTGATCAAGATCATAAGTGATGACTTGGTCAGTTCCCAAGTCGCAAGTCACTAGATAGTGGTCAGGTGTTAAATCTGTATAGTGAACATGTGGAGAAGCTTGATTTTCATGTGGACCTTGGCCACTGTGTTGATCCACATCACTAAGTAGAAGACGACCATCTTCCTGACGTTTATAAACAAGGACCTGTCCCTTGTGGTAGTTTGCTGCGTACACCAAATCACGCTTTTTATCAACGGCAACATAACAGTGGGGAGCTCCTTCTTCCACGACATGATTTAATAAGGTTCCATCAGTTTGATAGGCTGCAATCCCCCCCTTATCGTCTTGACTACCAACAGTGTATAAATGTTGGTGTTGGTCAAAGGCAAGGTAGGTCGGACTTGGCTCAGCTGCAAAAAGTTCTAGATTTGAAAGCTGACCAGTTTCTGTATCGAAGTCTGCCTTGTAAATCCCTTGGGAAGTCCGACGTGTATAAGTTCCAAAATAAACAGTTTCTTTCATAACTTTACCTCTTTATAAAGATAAGTCTATTATATCACAAAATGAATTTATAATATGCTATGCGGTGCAATTCAATGGAATGTAAGCACTTTAAAAAAGAGTTATTTTGATTTAAAAATGGTATAATGAGAGAACAATAGAAAGGAAGTATTTATGGAGCAAAAAGAGAAACATTTTAGCCTATCTTGGTTTTTCAAGTGGTTTTTGGATAACAAGGCAATTACGGTATTTTTGGTAACCTTATTATTGGGACTGAATCTTTTTATTTTAAGCAAGATTAGTTTTCTATTTTCACCGGTTCTAGACTTTTTGGCAGTTGTGATGTTGCCAGTCATTCTATCTGGTTTGCTATATTATTTATTAAATCCTATCGTTGATTGGATGGAGAAGCATAAGATTAATCGCGTCATCGCAATCAGTATTGTCTTTGTGATCATCGCTCTCTTTATCATTTGGGGCTTGGCAGTGGCTATTCCAAGTCTGCAACGTCAAGTTTTAACCTTTGCAAGAAATGTACCAATCTATCTCGAAGATGCTGATCGAGTTATTAATGATTTGGTCACCAAGCGTTTACCAGATGATTTCAGACCTCAGTTAGAGCAAGTTTTAACAAACTTCTCTAGTCAGGCTACAGTTTGGGCAAGTAAAGTTTCATCTCAGGCAGTCAACTGGGTGAGTGCCTTTATTAGCGGGGCATCTCAAGTGATTGTTGCCTTGATTATCGTTCCTTTCATGCTCTTTTATCTCTTGCGTGATGGGAAAGGCTTGCGTAACTATTTGACCCAATTCATGCCAACGAAATTGAAGGAACCTGTAGGACAGGTTTTGTCAGAAGTGAATCAACAGTTGTCCAACTATGTTAGAGGACAAGTAACAGTGGCTATTATTGTAGCAGTAATGTTTATCATATTCTTCAAGATTATCGGTCTACGCTATGCAGTTACGTTGGGGGTCACTGCTGGTATTTTAAATCTGGTTCCTTATTTGGGTAGCTTCTTAGCCATGCTTCCTGCCCTAGTATTGGGCTTGATTGCTGGGCCAGTCATGCTTTTAAAAGTAGTGATTGTCTTTATAGTAGAACAAACTATTGAAGGCCGTTTTGTCTCTCCATTGATTTTGGGAAGTCAATTAAACATCCATCCCATTAATGTTCTCTTTGTTTTGTTGACTTCAGGATCCATGTTTGGTATCTGGGGAGTTTTACTCGGTATTCCGGTTTATGCTTCTGCTAAAGTTGTCATTTCAGCCATTTTTGAATGGTATAAGGTAGTTAGTGGCCTATATGAACTAGAGGGAGAGGAAGTCAAGAGTGAACAATAGTCAACAGATGTTACAGGCTTTGGAGGAGCAAGATTTAACCAAGGCTGAACATTATTTCGCTAAAGCTTTAGAAAATGATCCAAGTGACCTTCTGTATGAGTTAGCTACTTATCTTGAAGGGATTGGTTTTTATCCTCAGGCAAAGGAAATTTACTTGAAAATTGTAGAGGATTTTCCAGAGGTTAATCTTAATCTAGCAGCAATTGCTAGCGAGGATGGTCAAATCGAAGAAGCCTTTGCTTATCTTGAAGAAATCCAAGCAGACAGTGACTGGTATGTTTCAGCTTTGGCACTTAAAGCAGACCTTTACCAGCTGGAAAGTTTGACAGATGTGGCGCGTGAGAAATTATTGGAGGCCTTGACTTACTCAGAAGATCCTCTCTTGATATTGGGATTAGCAGAGTTGGATAGTGAGTTGGAAAATTACCAAGAAGCTATTCAAGGCTATGCCCAGTTAGATAATCGTACTATTTATGAGCAAACAGGCATTTCTACCTATCAACGGATTGGCTTTGCCTATGCCCAGTTAGGGAAATTTGAAACAGCTACAGAGTTTTTAGAAAAAGCCCTGGAGTTAGAATACGATGACCTAACAGCTTTTGAGTTGGCCAGTCTTTACTTTGATAGAGAAGAATACCAAAAAGCTGTCCTCTACTTTAAGCAACTTGATACCATTTCACCTGATTTTGAAGGATATGAGTATGGTTACAGTCAGGCCTTACATAAGGAACATCAAGTTCAAGAAGCTCTGCGTATCACTAAGCAAGGCTTAGAGAAAAATCCCTTTGAAACTCGCCTCTTGCTGGCTGCTTCACAATTCTCTTATGAATTGCATGATGCCAGTGGTGCAGAAAACTACCTCCTTACTGCAAAAGAAGACGCTGAGGATACGGAAGAAATCTTACTCCGTCTAGCCACTATTTATCTAGAACAGGAACGTTATGAGGACATTCTAGACTTGCAAAATGATGAGCCAGAGAATCTTTTGACCAAGTGGATGATTGCTCGTTCCTATCAAGAAATGGACGATTTGGATACTGCCTACGAGCATTATCAAGAGTTGGCAGGAGATTTAAAGGATAATCCAGAGTTTCTGGAACCCTATATCTATCTCTTGCGTGAATTGGGTTATTTTGAAGAAGCAAAAGTCAATGCGCAAGCTTACTTAAAACTGGTTCCAGATGATGTACAAATGCAAGAATTGTATGAGAGATTGCAGGAATAAAATGTTTTAAAGCTATATCTTATCATTTTTCATAGTATCATCTACAGGTTATTTTATCTATTGTATGGTGAGAGTATATTTAAGTTATTGTGTTTGTATTCGAATTTACAATACAATACATAAGAAGTGAGATAAGTAATATTTTTAAAAGCACAATCTTAGATTTTATAACAATAAAAAGAAAAGTTCTCATTTTATAAGAAACTCAGACTGAAAACAAAGCCCTTAGACTAAAAGTTTCTAAGGGCATTTTTTCTAAAGTCGTATAATAGATGTCAGAAAAGTTGTGAGATGTTTCCTATGTTTCATAAAGAAAATCCAGACAATAACCGCAATCAGGTTGTCTTTTACACGCTAGATGAACTCGTTCCGCAAGAACATTTTCTTAGTCAGATTGGACAAGTTATTGATTTTCCTTCATCTATGACTGAATCGTATCCAATAACCGCAAATATACTCACAAAGTTTTGATAATCAAGCTAAGTTTATGTGGAAGTTAAGATTGACTTAGATCGGAAAAACCACGGAAAACAGGGCGGGAAACTTTTTTGCATTGAAAAGTATTTTGCAGAGGTTTCAAATTTTTTAAGGATAGGAGATCTGGAGAAATAAAAAAGACAAACACTAGAATAATGTTTGTCTTCGGTATGGAGTTCTCATTTAATGAGAACCTAGTTACAATTAGTTTTTAGAAGCTTCTTGGAATTCTGGGTTTTTCCATGCTTCGTCAATGATAGCTTGTAATTCTTTAGCAGATGCTTGCATTTTTTGAGTTTCTGCGTCGTTCAATGGGATATTTACTGGACGAACAATACCATGTGCACCAACAACAGCTGGTTGACCGATAAAGACGTTTTTAACTCCGTATTGACCTTCTTGGAATACTGAAAGTGGAAGTACTGCGTTTTCATCGTCAAGGATTGCTTTAGTAATACGAGCAAGAGCTACTGCGATACCGTAGTATGTTGCACCTTTTTTGTTGATGATTGTGTAAGCTGCGTCACGAACACCTTCGAACAATTCAATCAATTCAGCTTCTTGAACATTTTGAGTGTCTTTAAGGAATTCTTCAAGGTTTACACCAGCGATGTTAGCGTGTGACCAAACAGCGAACTCAGAGTCACCGTGTTCACCCATGATGTAGGCGTGCACTGAACGAGCATCAACATCCAATTTTTCAGCAAGTGCTTGACGGAAACGAGCTGAGTCAAGTGAAGTTCCTGAACCGATAACGCGTTCTTTAGGGAATCCAGAGAATTTCCAAGTTGAGTAAGTCAAGACGTCAACGGGGTTAGCAGCAACAAGGAAGATACCTTTGAAACCTGATTCAACAACTTGAGTTACGATTGATTTGTTGATAGCAAGGTTTTTACCTACAAGGTCAAGACGAGTTTCACCTGGTTTTTGAGGCGCACCTGCAGTGATTACAACAAGGTCAGCGTCTGCACAGTCAGAGTATTGAGCTGCATAGATTTTTTTAGGTGAAGTGAAAGCAAGGGCGTGACTAAGGTCAAGCGCGTCACCAACAGCTTTTTCATGCAATTGTGGAATTTCGATAATTCCAAGCTCTTGTGCAATTCCTTGGTTAACAAGTGCAAAAGCGTAAGAAGAACCTACAGCACCATCACCGACAAGGATAACTTTTTTGTGTTGTTTAGTTGAAGTCATTATTCTAAACATCTCCTTAATTTTATTCAGGGATTTCCCCAGTTATTTCAATTCTATCACTTTTAAAAAGCTTTGTCACGGATATGCTTTGCAGTTCTTGATGTAAACGTTTTAGTGGTTTTAGATACCTGAAATATGGCGGACATTATGGTATAATATATTTTATACTAATAGTGAAATGAGGCATTTATTAATGCAGGATAGAAATTTAGTGAATGTCAATCTGACAAAGGAGATGAAGACGAGCTTTATCGACTACGCCATGAGTGTTATCGTAGCGCGGGCCCTTCCTGATGTTCGAGATGGCTTGAAACCTGTTCACCGTCGGATTCTCTACGGAATGAATGAATTGGGTGTTACTCCAGATAAACCTCATAAAAAATCTGCTCGTATTACAGGGGATGTCATGGGTAAATATCACCCACACGGGGATTCCTCTATCTATGAAGCCATGGTTCGTATGGCTCAATGGTGGAGTTACCGTTACATGCTTGTAGATGGTCATGGGAACTTTGGTTCCATGGATGGTGATGGTGCTGCCGCCCAGCGTTACACTGAGGCACGTATGAGCAAGATTGCTCTGGAAATGCTTCGTGATATTAACAAAAATACAGTTGATTTCGTTGATAACTATGATGCCAATGAACGTGAACCCTTGGTCTTGCCAGCACGCTTTCCAAATCTTTTAGTCAATGGAGCTACTGGTATTGCGGTTGGGATGGCAACCAATATTCCACCTCATAACCTGGGTGAAACCATTGATGCAGTGAAGTTGGTCATGGACAATCCTGAAGTGACCACTAAGGACTTGATGGAAGTCTTACCTGGGCCAGATTTTCCAACTGGTGCCCTGGTTATGGGGAAATCAGGTATTCATAAGGCTTATGAAACAGGTAAAGGTTCGATTGTCCTTCGTTCACGTACTGAAATTGAAGAAACTAAAACTGGCCGTGAGCGTATTGTTGTAACAGAATTTCCTTATATGGTCAATAAAACAAAGGTGCATGAGCATATTGTTCGTTTGGTTCAGGAAAAACGCATTGAGGGCATCACAGCAGTACGTGATGAGTCAAACCGTGAAGGTGTTCGTTTCGTAATAGAGGTCAAACGGGATGCATCCGCAAATGTTATCCTCAATAACCTCTTCAAGATGACCCAGATGCAAACCAACTTTGGTTTCAATATGCTTGCTATCCAAAATGGGGTGCCGAAGATTTTGTCTCTTCGTCAGATTTTGGATGCTTATATCGAGCACCAAAAAGAAGTGGTTGTTCGTCGGACACGTTTTGATAAGGAAAAAGCAGAAGCGCGTGCTCATATTTTAGAAGGTCTCTTGATTGCGCTAGACCACATCGACGAAGTGATTCGTATCATCCGTGCTAGTGAAACGGATGCGGAAGCACAAGCTGAGTTGATGAGTAAATTCAAGTTATCTGAACGTCAAAGTCAAGCCATTCTTGATATGCGTCTTCGTCGTTTGACAGGTTTGGAACGTGATAAGATTCAGTCTGAGTATGATGATCTCTTGGCTCTGATTGCCGATTTAGCAGATATTCTTGCTAAGCCGGAACGTGTTTCTCAAATCATTAAAGATGAATTAGACGAAGTTAAGCGTAAGTTTGGTGACAAGCGTCGTACTGAATTGATGGTCGGTGAAGTCTTGAGTCTTGAAGATGAAGATTTGATTGAAGAATCGGATGTCTTAATTACACTGTCTAACAAGGGTTACATCAAACGTCTGGACCAAGGCGAATTTACTGCTCAAAAACGTGGGGGTCGCGGTGTTCAAGGAACAGGTGTTAAGGATGATGATTTTGTCCGAGAGTTAGTGTCAACTAGCACCCATGATCACCTACTTTTCTTTACAAATAAAGGACGTGTTTATCGTCTTAAAGGTTATGAAATTCCTGAATATGGCCGTACTGCTAAGGGATTGCCAATTGTCAATCTTTTGAAATTGGATGAAGGCGAAAGTATTCAAACCATCATCAATGTTGAGTCTGAACGCAGTGATGACGCTTATCTCTTCTTCACAACCCGTCATGGTATTGTGAAGAGAACCAGCGTTAAGGAATTTGCTAACATTCGTCAGAATGGTCTCAAGGCTTTGAATCTCAAGGATGAAGATGAGCTGATTAATGTCTTGTTGACGGAAGAAGATACGGACATTATCATTGGTACCAAGTTTGGTTATGCAGTTCGCTTTAATCAATCAGCCGTTCGTGGCATGAGTCGTATCGCCACTGGTGTAAAAGGTGTTAATCTTCGGGAGGGGGACACAGTTATTGGTGCCAGTGTAATCACAGACCAGGACGAGGTTCTTATCATCACTGAAAAAGGATATGGTAAGCGCACAGTTGCGACTGAATATCCAACAAAAGGTCGTGGTGGTAAAGGAATGAAGACGGCTAATGTAGCTGAAAAAAATGGTCCTTTATCCGGTCTCTTGACAGTTAAAGGTGATGAAGATTTGATGATTATCACTGATACAGGTGTCATGATTCGAACTAACGTTGCCAATATTTCACAAACAGGTCGCTCAACTATGGGAGTTAAAGTGATGCGCCTGGACCAAGATGCTAAAATTGTAACCTTTACTACGGTTGCAGCAGCAGAAAAAGAAGAAGTTGGGGCAGAAAACGAAACAGAAGGTGAAGCATAATGTCTCATAAAAAGAATAATAAGAAAATCAAACGAAAAAATCTGCTGACAAATATCTTGGCTGTATTTCTCATACTGATCTCTATTGCTTTAATTTTTAATGCAAAGATTCGTGATGCCTTTATTGCTTGGAATAGTAATAAATACCAAGTTAGTCAAGTATCAAAAGAAAAAATAGAAGAAAATCAGGACACAGAGGGAAATTTTGATTTTGATTCAGTAAAAGCCATTTCCTCTGAAGCTGTTTTAGCCTCTCAATGGGATAATCAAAAATTACCTGTTATCGGAGGAATTGCAATACCTGAGCTTGAAATTAATTTACCTATCTTTAAGGGGATTGCAAATGTCAATCTTTTATATGGTGCGGGTACCATGAAGCGTGACCAAGAAATGGGTAAAGGGAATTATTCATTAGCTAGCCATCATATTTTCACAGGTGATAATGCTAGTCAGATGCTTTTTTCTCCACTAGATCGTGCGAAAAAAGGGATGAAAATTCACTTGACAGATAAGAATAAAGTGTATACCTATGAAATTAGTGAAGTGAAACGAGTTACACCAGATAGAGTAGATGAAATTGATGACCGAACTGGTGTTGATGAAATTACTTTAGTAACTTGTGAGGATGCAGCAGCTACTGAGCGGATCATTGTAAAGGGTGATTTGAAAGAAACAAAAGATTATTCACAAACACCTGATGAAATTCTGACAGCCTTCAATCAACCATATAAACAATTTTATTAGTTCTAAAAGAATCAGTGAAGATTAAGTTTCATTGATTCTTTTAATATTTTCATAAAATAAACTTTTATGAAATACAGAAAACGTTTCCTTAATTCTAAAGTTTGTGATATAATTATCACAAATAAAAGTTTTAGGAGTTTATTATGGTTTCTTCAGAATTTATCTCAAAGATTGAATTTGCTTGCAAGAAGAAGGAAAGTCTTTATAGTCAAAGCAAATTTAAGTATGCGATTCGTTCGATGTTTGCAGGTGCTTTTTTAACCTTCAGTACTGCTGCAGGTGCAGTTGGAGCTGACTTGATTAATAAAATTGCACCAGGTAGTGGACGCTTCCTCTTCCCATTTGTCTTTGCTTGGGGATTGGCCTACATTGTTTTCTTGAATGCCGAGTTGGTAACGTCAAATATGATGTTCTTAACTGCTGGTAGCTTCTTGAAAAAAATCTCTTGGAGAAAAACAGCTGAGATTTTACTTTACTGTACCTTGTTCAACCTTATCGGGGCTTTGATAGCAGGTTGGGGCTTTGCCCACTCAGCAGCCTATGCGCATCTGACACACGATAGTTTCATCTCAGGGGTTGTTGAGATGAAGTTAGGCCGTTCAAATGAATTAATCTTGCTTGAGGCGATTTTGGCAAATATTTTCGTAAATATTGCGATTCTTTCATTTGTTTTGGTCAAAGATGGTGGCGCTAAACTATGGCTCGTTTTATCAGCAATTTACATGTTTGTATTCTTAACAAACGAGCACATCGCTGCGAACTTTGCTTCTTTCGCGATTGTGAAATTCAGTGTTGCTGCTGATTCAATTGCTAACTTCGGTGTTGGAAATATGCTTCGTCACTGGGGTGTAACCTTCATTGGAAACTTTATCGGAGGAGGCCTCTTGATGGGTCTTCCATATGCCTTCCTCAATAAAAATGAAGATACTTACGTAGATTAAGAAAATGAGCACGATTAAGTCGTGCTTTTTCGTTTTTAAAATAGGGTAATAGCTATTTCTTATATCAAAATATAGAAAACTGATATTTGTAAACTATACCTTAAGATGCTACAATATCTTTAATCAAACTATTTGGAGGTCGTTTTATGACTCGTGATTTAAAATTTGAAACCTTACAATTGCATGCTGGGCAAGTAGTTGATCCAGCAACTAAGTCTCGTGCAGTGCCGATTTATCAAACAACATCCTTTGTTTTTGATGACACGCAGGAAGGTGCCGATTTGTTTGCCTTGAGAAAACCAGGGAACATTTATACTCGTATCACAAACCCTACAACAGCTGCCTTCGAAGAAAGAATTGCTGCCCTTGAAGGTGGTGTTGGAGCTCTTGCAACCGCATCAGGTATGGCCGCAGTGACTTATACGATTTTGGCACTTGCCCACGCTGGTGACCATGTAGTAGCAGCCTCAACTATTTACGGTGGAACCTTCAATCTCTTGAAGGAAACCCTTCCTCGTTATGGTATCACAACAACCTTTGTGGATGTGGATAATTTAGAGGAAGTGGAAGCAGCGATCAAAGACAATACCAAGCTTGTATTGATTGAAACCTTGGGCAACCCCTTGATTAACATTCCAGACTTGGAAAAACTGGCAGAGATTGCTCATAAACATCAGATTCCTCTTGTTTCTGACAATACTTTTGCTACACCTTATTTGATTAACGTCTTTTCTCACGGTGTTGATATTGTCATTCACTCTGCGACTAAGTTTATTGGTGGGCATGGTACGACTATTGGTGGAGTGATTGTCGATAGCGGGCGTTTTGACTGGGCGGCTTCAGGAAAATTCCCTCAATTTGTTGAGGAAGACCCAAGCTACCACAATTTAAGCTATACTCGTGATGTGGGTGCAGCAGCCTTTATTATCGCTGTCCGTGTTCAATTGCTTCGTGATACAGGTGCAGCCTTGTCACCATTTAATGCTTTCCTCTTGCTCCAAGGACTTGAAACTCTTTCACTTCGGGTGGAACGCCATGTGCAAAATGCAGAGAAAATTGTTGATTTTCTTGTCAACCATCCTAAGGTAGAAAAAGTCAACTATCCAAAACTTGCTGATAGTCCTTACCATACTTTGGCTGAAAAATACTTGCCAAAAGGTGTCGGTTCAATCTTTACCTTCCATGTCAAAGGTGGAGAGGCAGAAGCCCGCAAGGTAATTGATCATTTAGAAATTTTCTCTGACCTAGCAAACGTTGCAGATGCCAAGTCTCTTGTTGTCCATCCAGCAACAACCACTCACGGTCAATTGTCAGAAAAAGACCTAGAAGCAGCAGGTGTCACACCAAACCAAATTCGTTTGTCAATCGGTCTTGAAAATGTAGAAGATTTGATTGAAGACTTGCGCTTGGCCTTGGAAAAAATTTAAAGTAAAAGAAGATAAACAGTGGGTTTCGACTCGCTGTTTTTGATTTTCCTTCAGGCATGATATAATGGTTACAGAAGTCTAGAAAGAGGAATGATATGAACGAAATTAAATGTCCCAACTGTGGGGAAGTCTTTACAGTAAATGAAAGTCAGTATGCCGAACTTTTATCCCAAGTGAGAACGGCTGAGTTTGATAAGGAACTACACGATCGCATGAAGCAGGAACTGGCTTTGGCTGAGCAAAAGGCCATGAATGAACAACAGTCTAAACTAGCTCAAAAAGACCAAGAAATTGCTCAATTGCAGAGTCAAATCCAAAACTTTGATACAGAAAAAGAATTGGCCAAGAAAGAGGTTGAACAGACAAGCAATCAGGCCTTATTGGCTAAGGATAAGGAAGTACAGTCCTTGGAAAACCAATTGGCGACCTTACGTTTAGAGCATGAAAATCAACTACAGAAGACCCTCTCCGACCTAGAAAAAGAACGAGACCAGGTTAAAAATCAGCTTCTCTTGCAAGAAAAAGAAAACGAGCTTTCTCTTGCTTCTGTTAAGCAAAACTATGAAGCACAGCTCAAAGCAGCCAGTGAACAAGTCGAATTTTATAAGAATTTCAAGGCACAGCAGTCTACAAAAGCTATCGGGGAAAGTTTGGAACAGTATGCAGAGAGTGAGTTTAACAAGGTCCGTAGTTTTGCCTTTCCAAATGCTTACTTTGAGAAGGATAACAAGGTCTCTGCGCGTGGGTCTAAGGGGGACTTTATCTTCCGCGAGAGTGATGAAAATGGTGTTGAAATTATTTCCATCATGTTTGAGATGAAAAATGAAGCAGATGGAACAGAGAAGAAGCACAAGAATGCAGATTTTTACAAGGAATTGGACAAGGACCGTCGTGAAAAGAACTGTGAATATGCGGTTTTGGTGACTATGCTTGAGGCCGATAATGACTACTTTAACACAGGGATTGTTGACGTTAGTCACGAGTATGAAAAGATGTATGTGGTTCGTCCTCAATTCTTTATTCAGTTGATTGGGCTCCTGCGTAATGCGGCTCTTAATTCACTAAAATACAAGCAAGAGCTGGCCTTGGTTCGGGAGCAAAATATCGACATTACGAATTTTGAGGAAGACTTGGATGCCTTTAAGTTAGCTTTTGCCAAGAACTATAATTCAGCTTCGACCAACTTTGGTAAAGCAATCGATGAAATTGATAAGGCTATCAAACGCATGGAAGAGGTTAAGAAGTTCCTAACCACATCCGAAAACCAACTCCGTCTAGCTAACAACAAGTTGGAAGATGTCTCTGTTAAAAAATTGACCCGGAAAAATCCAACCATGAGAGCGAAGTTTGAAGCGCTGAAGGGGGAGTAGTATTACCTTAAAAACAGGAGTTCCTATGAAAAAAACTTTGAAATTATCGGATGTCTATATTGCTTATTTGCCATTAGTTGTGTTTCTTCTTAATCTCCTATATGGTCTTTTAAATATTTAAGGGGTAGGTGACTCAGACTCAAGATATAGTTTATTATTTGGTGTTTTTGGCCTTGTTCCAACAGTCTTAGGCTACGGAATTAGCTTTTTAGCCAATCTTATTGTAGGTATAACTTATGTGATAAAGGCAAAAAATCGAACGAAATGTCTGATTGCATTCCTATTGATTGGCAATATTTTTTTAGCAATTTTTCTGATGTTTGTGCTAAGATTTAAAATGATCGTTTCCTTTGACTTTATAAAAGATATTGACCTTTGGAGTTTCATTTTTTCATTATTTTTATTTCCGTATTTAGATTGGATTTATCAAAAGGTTGAGTACAATCAAAAAGTGAGTAGATTTGTAGTCATTATAGTATTAGCGGGAACTCTTTCTCCATTTCTAGGCAGTGAAATTCAAACTTACTTGAGAAATAATGCCAAAGTACAACAATTACAAGAGTTTTATCATTCTAGGGATTTGAACTACGAATTAACACTTAAGTCTTCATACTATGATAGTAATATTTCCGATGTAGGTGTCTTTGATGTTTTCGATAAGGGAGTTACCATAAAAGTGGGTGCTAAGTACACGCGTCAAAAATTGAAATATGTTACTTTCATTGATCAAGACTACGGCCTAAAGGAATTTATAAAAAATGCTGTTTCAAGTGATGAAGCTCAAATAGTTCTAAAAGATTTTAGGTCAGTAGTAGAAGATGCTATTAAAAAGAAAGGTTATGATTTATCTGTATTTGATGCTGAAGATCAACCATTAGCTAGCCCAGGTTTTCAAATATCACGTTCATTTAGAGTCACTTCTTTTATTAAAGAAAAAGCAGTTCAAAATCAAAACTCATCTAGTCCAGAAAAACAAGCATTTGGAGGATATGCAGCAATTTCTCTTAAAGACTATATGAAAGAGGGAGCCCTTCGTTTATGTTTAACACTTAGTGAACGTGACAAATTGAAGTTAGATGACATTGATTTTTCAGGACTCTCCGATGGACACTACATGATCAATAATGAATATTTTATAGTGAACAACGGAATGTATACAATAGTTGAAGATGAAGGTGATTTTGAAAATTTTTTACAGAGAGAATCTAGTAAACAATTTTATTTGGAGGATTTTTATAAAATTGAAAAGCTTAATTAAATTATTAGCAAATAAAGATGTAAAATTTCTTTATAATATTTGTATTCGATTATCTACATATTTATTAGTTGTTGCAGTTTATATAGCAATTTTGGGTTTGTTTTTATTGTTTAAACAGAATATTATTGCAGTACGTTATCTGTTATTTTTGTCGGTATTATTTATAGTTATTGGCATCTTTTTAAATTTATTGACATGGAAAGTTCTTCTATATTGGAAGGTGGTTTTGATTGATTTTAAGAAATATCAATTTTTCTTTGAATACAATGTTAGTCATTCCAATAAGTTTAATAAGAAATTTAATGAAGTAAGTTTTGAATTAATCACAGGAGAATTATCTTACCTCAGAGGAGATTTTTTATTATCACTTAGTCAATATTCAAATATCAATCTTTCTAATATTTCTAAAAAAAATAGAAAAATATTTGAATTGAAGAAATTATATTATAATTTTCTATCTTCTATCCATATTCAAGATGAGCAAAATATTGCTTTCTTTGAGGAACAATTGTCCAAGGCGCCAGATTCGAAAGATGGTAAGGCTAAACTCGTTGCTAAAGCTCAAGCCATAAAAGATATTGTGTTCAATAAAGAAGCGAACGACTACTTCGACACCACTGAACCTGAAAATAAGCTAGCTCGAATCATATTTTCTTATTATGGCGCTCTTAATGCTCAGCTAAAAGGAGATGAAGCTCGTGCTCGTAGTTTGTTTGAAAGTATCGTCCATGAAAATCCAGAACTCTTTTGTGTACAGGAAGCGAAGAAATATTTAGGAAGTAATAATGTTTCCTAGTACCTTTCGTTTAAATTAAGTAAAAGAGAGTAACCAGGTCAAACAAGACTACGCAACAGTTAAAACGACTAATGAGATGGGAGTGAGGAAGGTGGATTATCTCACCCAAATTTTAAATACAACAGGTGAGGTAGTTAGTGGTGCTTTTAATTGGGTTGTAGAGCATCCAGTTGAAACGATTGGACTTTCTATTGTAACAGTTGGGACGATTCTTGCTTTTTCTACTGGGGTTGGTGAGGTAGCAACTGCTGTGGTTACATTATTTGTAGGAATTACTGCGTTATTTAATAGCTAGTTATGGAGTGTTATATGAAAAGGACTATAGAAATTATTAGAACATGGTCAGCTGATAAAATTGAATTAATTTTTCTTAAAATTATATTTAAATATTTGCTGTATTTTTTAGTGTTTTCAACAGTAATGTTTTATGTTTATATTTTTAACCATTCATCGACCATTTACACAAAGGTATTAACAGTATTTCTTGTCCTTCTTATATTGTTTATTCTTCTATCTAAATTATTACTAGATAGGGCTTTAATTGAAATTTTATTTGAGGATATCAATTTAACAAAGTATCAGAATATAGTTGCTAGAGCTGATGTAAATTCTTTAAATAGAAATGTTCAGATTCTTCCAAAATATTTGGCAAATGCAAGAGTATCTTTTTATAGAGGACACTTCCAAGATAGTTTAGAATTGCTGAATAAAATGAAAAATAGTAATCTAAAAAAATCCAAAAATCTCTACTATTTATTTCATATCAAGTATTATAGCATCCTAAACTTGGTTCATTTGAATGATTGTTTAGAATTCCAAGAATTAATGGTAGAAATAGAAGAACTAACAAGTAATGTTCAATCGCAATTTTTAAAATATCAGAAAGAAATTTTGAGTTTAAAGGCTATTGTTGATATCTATTGCAATAAAAAATCAAACGACTACTTCGACACCACCAAACCAGAAAATAAGTTAGCTCGAATCATGTTCTCTTATTACGGAGCTCTCAATGCCCAGCTAAAAGGAAATGGAGCTCGTGCTCGTAGTTTGTTTGAAAGTATCGCTCATGAAAATCCAGAACTTTTTTATGTTCAGGAAGCGAAAAAATATTTAGAATCAGTGAAATGAGAGTAATATATGAAATTAGTTAAAAAAATAGTAAGTAGGGCGACAGAAAACACTCTTCTACAACTTGATAGGGTTATTCTAATTTGCGTATTTTTAGTCTTAGTTGTTGATGCGATGGCAGTATTCTTAGTATTTCAAAGCAATTTGGAAATATTGGGACTCATATTATTAGTTATTGACTTTTTTGCTCTTGTCTTTGTATTTTATTTAAGATTTGTATCTAGCAAAGTTGTTTATCTAATGTTAAATGATGCTATTAATATTAAACTCTATGAAGACATGTTTAGGGTTCAATCTGAGAAATCGATTAAGATTTATAGGGCAACGTATCAAGAATATTTTCAATTTATTCAGGGACAAGTGGCTTATCTAAAAGGAGATTTTCAATCAGCCAAGGAAAATATGTCCAAATATGATTTGAAAAAAATTTGGGGTAGATTAAGAAACTATACATTTTTAATATCAAGCTTTGAACTATTAAAAGTTTCTCTTCATCTTCAAGATGCGCAAGATATTGCTTTCTTTGAGGAACAATTGTCCAAGGC
>NZ_KV831045.1:237638-259298 GCF_001836965.1 Streptococcus sp. HMSC063B03
TTCTTTGAGGAACAATTGTCCAAGGCGCCAGATTTTAAAGGAGGCAAAGCTAAACTCGTTGCTCAAGCCCAAGCCATAAAAGATATTGTGTTCAATAAAGAAGTGAACGACTACTTCGACATTACTTAACCAGAAAGTAAGTTAGCTCGAATCATGTTTTCTTATTACGGCGCTCTCAATGCCCAGCTAAAAGGAGATGAAGAACGTGCCCGTAGTTTGTTTGAAAGCATTGCCCATGAAAATCCAGAACTCTTTTATGTTCAGGAAGCTAGGAAGTATTTAGAAAAATAAGCTGATATAGTTTTAAAATCTGTCTAAGATAGAATATGTTGATGTAAAGTGAAAAGGGAATTAGAAAGCAAAAATGAACGGTATTATCAACTTAAAAAAAGAAGCGGGGATGACCTCGCATGATGCGGTTTTTAAACTGCGTAAGATTTTGGGAACCAAGAAGATTGGTCATGGTGGGACCTTGGATCCGGATGTAGTGGGTGTTTTGCCTATTGCGGTTGGCAAGGCGACCCGCATGGTCGAGTTTATGCAGGATGAGGGCAAGGTCTATGAGGGAGAAATCACTCTAGGTTATTCAACGACAACTGAGGATGCTAGTGGGGAAGTGGTCGCAGAGACGCCTGTTTTGTCTCCCTTGGATGAAAAGCTTGTTGATGAAGTAATTGCGAGCTTGACTGGGCCTATTACCCAGATTCCACCTATGTATTCAGCTGTTAAGGTTAATGGTCGCAAGCTCTATGAGTATGCGCGTGCTGGTCAGGAAGTAGAGCGTCCAGAACGTCAGGTGACTATTTATCAATTTGAGCGGACAAGTTCGATTTCTTATGAGGGTCATCTTGCACGCTTTACTTTTCGTGTGAAATGCAGTAAGGGGACTTATATCCGTACCTTATCGGTTGACTTGGGAGAAAAATTGGGCTATTCGGCTCATATGTCTCATCTGACTCGAACTAGTGCAGCTGGTTTACAGCTAGAAGACGCTCTTACCTTGGAAGAAATTGCTGAAAAAGTGGAGGCTGGTCAATTGGACTTTCTCCATCCTCTAGAGATTGGGACAGGCGACCTTGTCAAAGTTTTCCTAACTCAAGACGAGGCTACAGAAGTACGCTTTGGTCGTTTTATCGAGCTCGACCAAACAGAACAAGAATTAGCTGCCTTTGAAGATGATAAATTGCTAGCCATTCTAGAAAAACGGGACAATCTCTACAAGCCAAGGAAGGTTTTTACCTAATCTAACTGGAGTGTGGGGATGGAATTCTTCCCCTAGACTATCCAAATCAGACTATAAATTTTGCACAAAATGTGATAGAATAGACGACGGATAAAAAAACGGAGGATAGCATGCAAAATAGACCAATCATTATCGGAGTGACAGGTGGTTCTGGTGGAGGAAAAACCAGTGTTTCAAGAGCCATTTTATCGCACTTTCCTGATGAAAAGATTTCCATGATTGAGCATGATTCATACTACAAGGATCAGTCTCATTTGACCTTTGAAGAGCGTGTCAAAACCAACTACGACCATCCTTTTGCCTTTGATACAGACTTGATGATCGAGCAAATTAAGGAATTGTTGGCAGGGCGTCCTGTGGACATCCCGACTTATGACTATACAGAGCATACACGAAGCAGTAAGACCTATCGTCAAGAGCCTCAAGATGTCTTTATCGTTGAGGGGATTTTGGTCTTGGAGGACAAGCGTCTGCGCGATTTGATGGATATCAAGATTTTTGTGGATACGGATGATGATGTGCGCATTATTCGTCGTATCAAGCGTGATATGGAAGAGCGTGGCCGTAGCCTTGATAGCGTCATTGACCAGTACTTAGGTGTGGTTAAACCAATGTACCACCAGTTTATCGAGCCGACCAAACGTTATGCTGATATCGTCATTCCTGAAGGGGTTAGCAATACAGTGGCTATCGATCTGTTGACGACCAAGATTGCAAAGATTTTGGAAGAAGCTCGAAACAGCAAATAATCAGATGTGGAGGCCTTGCCTCCTTTTTTTATTTTTCCCTCATAATGGTACATAAATGGAGATTTTTAGGCATATTTTTGGTATAATAATACCCATGAAAGAGCAAGAAAATGAATAGTAGGTGGAGATGGAAAAGTATTTATCGGTAACAACTTTGACCAAGTATCTGAAAATGAAATTCGATAAAGACCCTTATTTGGAACGGGTCTATTTAACTGGTCAAGTTTCCAACTTTCGTAAACGACCTACTCACCAATATTTCTCCCTAAAAGATGACCATGCAGTTATCCAAGCGACTATCTGGTCTGGGATTTATCAGAAATTAGGCTTCGACCTAGAAGAAGGGATGAAAATCAATGTGATTGGGCGTGTACAGGTCTACGAACCAAGTGGTAGCTACTCCATCATCATTGAAAAGGCTGAGCCTGATGGGGTTGGGGCGCTTGCGATTCAGTTTGAACAACTCAAGAAAAAATTGACAGAAGAAGGCCTGTTTCAAGAACGCTTCAAGCAACCTCTGCCCCAATTTTCTAAGAGAATTGGTGTAGTAACCAGTCGTAGTGGAGCTGTTATTCGAGATATCATCACAACTGTCAGCAGGCGCTTTCCAGGTATCGATATCCTTCTTTATCCGACTAAGGTTCAAGGTGAAGGTTCTGCGGAGGAAATTGCTCGAAATATTGCGCGTGTCAATCAACGGGACGATTTGGACTTGCTGATTATTGGTCGTGGTGGAGGTTCTATTGAGGATCTCTGGGCATTTAACGAAGAAATTGTGGTACGTGCTATTTTTGAGTCTCGTTTGCCAGTTATTTCTAGTGTGGGGCATGAGACGGATGTGACCTTGGCAGATTTTGTTGCAGATCGTCGCGCTGCGACGCCAACGGCTGCTGCTGAACTAGCAACACCTGTGACCAAGTTGGATGTATTAGCTCATTTGCAAAATCAGGAAAAACGGATGGCTACGGCAGTACGAAATGTCTTATCTAAAAAACAAGAAGCTTTGAAAAAATGCAGTCAGTCTGTTATCTTTAGACAGCCAGAGCGCTTGTATGATGGTTATTTGCAACGCTTGGATCAACTGCAACTGCGCTTAAAACAAAGTTTGCGAACACGGATTTCTGACAGCAACCAACTAGTCCAAGCAAGGACGCATCAATTGGTACAATTATCACCTATAACCAAAATCCAACGCTATCAAGATCGTCTTGGTCAGTTGGACAAGATCCTGCGTAGCCAAATGGCTTTGGTTTATGATGCCAAGGTTGCTGAGGTGAAACGACTTTCGGAAGCCTTGCTGATGTTGGATACCAGTCGAATCGTGGCACGTGGTTATGCTATTGTCAAAAAAGAAGATTCCGTAGTTGATTCAGTTGAGAATTTAAAGAAAACAGACCAAGTGACGCTTTTGATGCGAGATGGTCAAGTAGAATTAGAGGTTAAAGATGTCAAAACAAAAGAAATTTGAGGAAAATCTAGCAGAACTGGAGACCATTGTCCAAAGTTTGGAAAATGGTGAAATTGCTCTGGAAGATGCGATTGCTGCCTTTCAAAAGGGTATGGTCTTGTCAAAAGAACTCCAAGCGACGCTGGACAAGGCTGAAAAGACCTTAGTTAAGGTCATGCAAGAAGATGGAACAGAAAGTGATTTTGAATGAAGAAGCAAGAAAAATTAGCTCTTGTCGAGTCGGCTTTGGAAGACTTTTATGGAGACCAGCAGTTTGCCTCTAGTTTGCGAGAGTCTGTTCTCTATTCCATTCATGCTGGTGGCAAGCGTATTCGACCTTTTCTTTTGTTAGAAGTTCTGGAAGCCTTGCAGGTCGCTATTAAACCTGCTCACGCACAGGTGGCTGCGGCCTTGGAAATGATTCATACAGGGAGCTTGATTCACGATGATCTTCCTGCCATGGATGATGATGATTACCGTCGGGGACGCTTGACCAATCACAAGAAATTCGGTGAAGCTATGGCCATTTTGGCTGGAGATGCTTTATTCCTAGATCCTTATGCCTTGATAGCGCAGGCAGATTTGCCAAGTCAGATCAAGGTGGACTTGATTGCTAACTTATCCCTAGCTTCAGGAAGTCTGGGCATGGTGGCAGGGCAGGTTTTGGACATGGAGGGTGAACACCAGCATTTGTCTTTGGAAGAACTCCAGACTATTCATGCTAATAAGACTGGAAAATTACTAGCTTATCCCTTCCAAGCAGCTGCTATTATAGCCGAATTGGCACCTGAAATACAGGTGAAGCTGAAAACTGTTGGGGAATTAATCGGACTTGCTTTTCAAGTTCGAGACGATGTACTGGATGTGACCGCTAGTTTTGAGGAAATCGGCAAGACTCCTCAAAAGGACCTACAGGCTGAAAAATCAACCTATCCAGCCTTGTTGGGCTTGGAAGAGGCTATTGCCTTTTGTAACCAGACTTTGGATCAGGCTAATGCAAAATTAGAAGAAATTACCCAGCAGGTTCCCTTTGAAATAGAATCGATTGTGAAAGTAGTAGAAAGTTTGAGAATCAATGGCTAAGGAAAGAGTGGATGTACTAGCTTATAAACAGGGCTTGTTTGAAACGAGAGAGCAGGCCAAGCGTGGTGTTATGGCTGGCCTAGTCGTAGCAGTACTTAATGGAGAACGGTTTGACAAGCCAGGAGAGAAAATTCCCGATGACACTGAGCTGAAACTCAAAGGTGAAAAACTCAAGTATGTCAGCCGTGGTGGCTTGAAATTAGAAAAGGCCTTGCAGGTCTTTGATTTGTCAGTAGAAGGAGCTACAACAATTGATATCGGGGCTTCTACTGGAGGTTTTACCGATGTCATGTTGCAAAATGGTGCTGAATTGGTCTTTGCAGTCGATGTCGGTACCAATCAGTTGGCTTGGAAATTACGCCAAGACCCAAGAGTAGTCAGTATGGAGCAGTTCAATTTCCGCTACGCTGAAAAGACTGATTTCGAGCAGGAACCGAGCTTTGCCAGCATTGACGTGAGTTTTATTTCCCTCAGTCTGATTCTTCCGGCCTTGCACCGTGTCTTGGCAGATCAAGGTCAGGTTGTGGCTCTGGTTAAGCCCCAGTTTGAGGCAGGTCGAGAGCAGATTGGGAAAAATGGAATCATTCGCGATGCCAAGGTTCATCAGAATGTCCTTGAATTTGTCACAGCTATGGCAGTAGAGGAAGGCTTTTCAGTCCTTGGATTGGACTTTTCTCCCATCCAAGGTGGACATGGAAATATTGAGTTTTTAGCGTATTTGAAAAAAGAAGAGTCAGCAAGCAATCAGGTTCTTGCTGAAATTGAAGAAGTAGTAGAGAGGGCGCATAGTCAATTTAAAAATGAATAAAAAAGAGAGACTTGAAAAAATTAGACGATTTGTGACAGATTATCAAATCGGTACACAAGAAGAAATCGTAGAACATTTGAAAGAAGCAGGTATCACTGCCACTCAAGCGACGGTATCACGAGATATCAAAGAACTAGGTATTGTCAAAATTCCTTTGAGAGATAATACCTATGTCTATGAATTGCCAAAATCAATCGTGAAAAGTTTGCAACTAGCTGAAGACAATATCGAATCGGCAGAATTGATGGATAAGATGATCAATCTCCAGGTTATTCCAGGAAATACGGCTTTTGTAAAAGCTCAGTTAATCGAGACTTTTGCGGACAAGATTTTCAGCTGTTTGGCTGATGATAGCTCAATTTTACTTATTGCCAGAAGTGAAAGTTTAGCTGAGGAAATCTTTGAACAAGTAAAAAATTGGTAGGTCTATATGTTACTTGAAATTTCGATAAAAAACTTTGCCATTATTGAGGCTATTTCCCTCAATTTTGAAAAGGGGATGACTGTCTTGACTGGTGAAACGGGTGCAGGGAAGTCGATTATCATTGATGCCATGAATATGATGTTGGGAGCTCGTGCGACGACAGATGTTATTCGTCATGGTGCGCCAAAGGCAGAGATTGAGGGGCTATTCTCCGTTGAAAATAGTCGCCTTTTGCAGGAAATTTTTGATGAGCAAGGTTTGGAAATGGGGGATGAAATTATCATCCGTCGAGAAATATTGCAAAATGGTCGGAGTATCAGTCGTGTGAATGGCCAGATGGTCAATCTGTCTGTTTTGCGTGCTATTGGGCAACATCTGGTAGATATTCATGGTCAGCATGACCAAGAAGAGTTAATGCGTCCTCAACTTCATATCCAGATGTTGGATGAATTTGGTGATACAGCCTTTTGGGCCTTGAAAGAAACCTATCAAACGAGTTTTGATGCCTATCGAAAAATGCGCAAGCAGGTTCTGGAAGTCAAGAAAAACCAACAGGAACACAAGGCACGTATTGAAATGTTGGAATTTCAAATGGCAGAGATTGAGGCAGCAAACTTGCAAGCAGGTGAAGACTTGACTCTCAATCAAGAGCGAGATAAACTTCTCAATCATAAAAATATTGCGGATACGCTGACCAATGCATACAGTATGTTGGACAATGAAGATTTTTCAAGTCTGGCCAATGTTCGTTCAGCCATGAATGACATGGAAAGTGTTGAAGAGTATGACCCTGAATACCGTGAAATTTCAAGCTCTTTGTCTGAGACTTACTATGTCTTAGAAGATATAAGCAAGCGTCTGCAAGCTATTATTGAGGAACTTGATTTTGATGGCAATCGTCTCATGCAGGTTGAGAATCGTTTGGACCTCCTTCATACTATTACCCGCAAGTACGGTGGGACTGTAGACGATGTCTTGCTTTATTTTGCCAAGATTACGGAAGAATACAATCTCTTGACAGGAAATAACCTTTCATCTGAGGACATGGAAGCAGAGCTTAAGAAGTTAGAAGTCAATCTTGTCGATTTGGCAGGTCAGCTTGCCTCTGCTCGTCATGACTTGGCCCAGCAGCTCGAAGCAGAGATTAAACAAGAACTGCAAGACCTTTATATGGAAAAAGCCCAGTTTCAGGTTCGTTTTAGCAAGGGCAAATTCAGTCGTGAGGGAAATGAAATGATTGAGTTTTACATTTCAACCAACCCTGGCGAAGACTTTAAACCCTTGGTCAAGGTTGCATCTGGCGGAGAATTGTCTCGCCTCATGCTAGCCATTAAGTCTGCCTTTTCACGTAAAGAAGGCAAGACTAGCATTGTCTTTGATGAAGTGGATACGGGAGTTTCAGGTCGTGTAGCTCAGGCCATTGCACAAAAGATTCACAAGATTGGCCAACATGGTCAGGTTCTGGCTATTTCCCATTTGCCACAAGTGATTGCGATTGCGGATTATCAATTCTTTATTGAGAAGATTAGCAATGACCATTCAACAGTTTCTACCGTTCGTCTCTTGACGGTCGAAGAGCGAGTTGAGGAAGTTGCCAAGATGTTGGCAGGTGATGATGTGACGGAAGCAGCCCTGACGCAAGCCAGAGAATTGTTGAGAAACAGGGAGAAATAAGATGACAGACTATTATGTAATTGGAGATGTTCACGGAAAAGCTGGGATGCTAGAAGACCTTCTCAAAACATGGGATGGTCAGACTCAGTTGCTCTTTCTAGGGGATTTGATTGACCGTGGTGAAGATAGTCGCCGTGTCCTAGAGATGGTTAAGGACTTGGTCGATAATCAAGGGGCAATCTGTTTGTCAGGAAACCACGAGTATATGTTTCTGACTTGGCTCGATGACCCAGAAGAAAGTTATGACCATTATCGTCGCAATGGTGGAGATACAACCATTAACTCTATCCTAGGTCGTCCCTTGGATGCACCAGTTGATGGAGTAGAAGATGCCAAGCGTGTTGCTACTGAAGCGGTAGATTTGGTAGAATTTATTCGTCAAATGCCTTTTGTGGTAGAGACAGACAAGTATATCTTTGTACATGCTGGTATTGATTTGACCTTAGACGACTGGCATGAAACCACAGATTATAAAAAAGTCTGGCTTAGAAAACCATTCCACGAAGCAGAAAATCATACTGGAAAAACCATTGTCTTTGGACATACACCGGTTTATGGTTTGTTAAATCAAGAGCGTGGTACAGCTGATCTTTGGACTACAAAAGATGGCAAGATTGGGATGGACGGAGGAGCTGTTTATGGTGGTGTCCTTCATGGGATTGTCTTTACAGACCAAGGAATGACAGAACACCACTTTATCGAAAATGACGGCTTTGTTGCTGAAGATTAGTACTCCTAGCAGGGTATGGTCTTGTCAAAATGTCAAAAACAATTTATAATAAATAGATACCCTGAAAGGAAGAGAATCATGAACTTAGAAGAATTGAAAAAACGACAGGAGAAGATCCGTAACTTCTCTATTATCGCCCATATTGACCACGGGAAATCAACTCTAGCAGACCGCATTTTGGAAAAGACAGAGACAGTATCCAGTCGTGAAATGCAAGCTCAACTTTTGGACAGTATGGATCTAGAGCGAGAACGTGGGATTACTATTAAACTCAATGCCATCGAGTTGAATTACACTGCAAAAGATGGGGAAACTTACATTTTTCACTTGATTGACACGCCGGGGCACGTTGACTTTACCTATGAAGTTTCACGTTCGCTAGCTGCCTGTGAGGGTGCTATTTTGGTGGTTGATGCTGCTCAAGGTATTGAGGCTCAAACCCTTGCTAACGTTTATCTGGCCTTGGACAATGATTTGGAAATCATGCCAGTCATTAACAAAATTGACCTACCAGCTGCAGATCCTGAGCGCGTGCGTACAGAGATTGAAGATGTCATTGGATTGGATGCCAGCGAAGCAGTTTTGGCTTCTGCTAAGGCTGGAATCGGTATTGAAGAAATCCTCGAGCAAATCGTAGAAAAAGTACCAGCACCAACAGGTGATGTGACGGCGCCACTTAAGGCCTTGATTTTCGACTCTGTTTACGATGCTTACCGTGGGGTTATCCTCCAAGTTCGTGTCATGGATGGGGTGGTCAAACCTGGCGATAAGATTCAGCTCATGAGCAATGGCAAGACCTTTGATGTGACCGAAGTTGGTATTTTCACGCCGAAAGCAGTTGGTCGTGATTTTCTTGCGACTGGTGACGTTGGTTATATTGCGGCGTCTATCAAGACGGTTCAGGACACTCGTGTAGGTGATACCGTTACCTTGGCAACCAATCCTGCGGCAGAGCCATTACATGGTTACAAGCAGATGAATCCTATGGTTTTTGCAGGTCTCTACCCAATTGAGTCAAACAAGTATAATGACCTACGTGAAGCCCTTGAAAAATTGCAACTGAATGATGCTAGTCTCCAATTTGAACCAGAAACATCTCAGGCACTTGGATTTGGTTTCCGTTGTGGTTTCCTTGGACTTCTCCATATGGATGTTATCCAGGAACGTTTAGAGCGTGAGTTCAATATTGACCTCATCATGACAGCTCCGTCTGTTATTTACAAAGTTAATTTGACCGACGGTGAGTCTATGGATGTGTCTAACCCATCTGAGTTCCCAGACCCAACTAAGATTGCGACCATTGAAGAGCCTTATGTCAAGGCGCAAATCATGGTACCACAGGAGTTTGTCGGAGCAGTGATGGAGCTAGCTCAGCGCAAGCGTGGGGACTTTGTGACTATGGACTATATTGATGATAATCGGGTTAATGTTATCTATCAAATTCCGCTTGCTGAAATTGTCTTTGACTTCTTTGATAAACTTAAGTCTTCGACACGTGGTTATGCAAGCTTTGACTACGAATTGTCAGAATATCGCCCATCTAAGCTGGTCAAAATGGATATCCTTCTCAATGGAGACAAGGTGGATGCCCTTAGCTTTATCGTTCACAAGGATTTTGCCTACGAACGTGGAAAACTCATCGTTGATAAACTTAAGAAAATCATCCCTCGTCAACAATTTGAAGTACCAATCCAAGCAGCTATTGGACACAAGATTGTCGCTCGTACTGATATCAAGGCCCTTCGTAAGAACGTACTTGCTAAATGTTATGGTGGTGACGTTTCTCGTAAACGTAAACTCCTTGAAAAACAAAAAGCTGGTAAGAAACGTATGAAAGCCATCGGATCAGTAGAAGTTCCGCAAGAAGCCTTCCTCAGCGTCTTGAGTATGGATGAAGAATAATGATTCTATATAAAACTCTTGAAATACATTCAAGAGTTTTATATTTTTAGTTAAAAATTGTAACTTAACTCCATTTATGGTAGAGTAAAATACGGAGGTTATATGGAATACTAAAAGTTATTATGACTAGGAAAATTTTAAATAAAATTGATAAAGAACTGGGGCAGAAAATGAATTAGAATAATGATTCTATTTTACCGCTTGGATCTATAATTGTTAGTAAAGAAGGGGCGATTCCTTTAACTTATGATGAAAGTATTAGAAGAAAAACAAATTAAAACTGAAAAGTTATATGGTTTTACTCGATATTTATTAATTGAAATAAATAATGGTTACGGGTTACTGGATTGTGAATCTACGACTTGTTTTGGTTATTTTTATAAAATTTATAAGATTGATTTTGATTTATTTTATAAGATAAAAAAGCAATCTGAGGATAAGCGAGAAGATATAACAAAAAATATAAAATTAGGTAGATTTTTCATGCTACCGATAATGATAGTGATTTTTTTCATTCTTTTAATAGAATTTATTGGCTTTAATAAATTTAATCTTGTTTTATCTCATAGCTTTACGTATTTTATCTTTTCTGCATTACCTGTTATATTATCAGTATTATTTCGCTTGGGCTATTCTTATAAGCAAAAACTGATGATTAATAAAATTTTTATATTAGAAAATTCTCGTCATTACCATGTAGTTGAAAAGTTTAGTAATTTTAAATTAAAAAATTGGCTTCTCCTAATTATAAATGTGGTTATTGCCAGTTCTTTACTTATTTATATTTATGTATATGGTAATTTAATTGTTATGTTTTTTACGACAATATATTTATATTTATTAACTTTTAGTAAGAATATACGATTGAGTCAAGCAAATACAATGAATATTAAAATATTTGTTGAAAAAGGATATTCGGAAAGTGATTCAATGTTATTATAGAATTCAATAATTGGATAGATAGATATTCGATACGACTTAGTCAGTTTTCATAATCAAGAGTATATTCTATATTATCAAATCCAATGTTTGAACTAAAATTGGAAAAATTCTTATATTTTATTTGTTTTTATTAAAAATTGTAAATTAACTCCATTTATGGTAGAGTAACATATGGAGGTTATTATGAAAAAAATTTTACTTTTAGCATCTATTTTGCTTACAAGTGTCACGTTAGTGGCATGTTCAAATAAGAGTCAAACAGAATCTAGCACGAATGTGATTACTAGTTCTTCAAGTAGCCAGGAAGGGTCTACCCCGACGACTACAAGTTCTGATAAGAAGACTGAAGAAACACAGGTTATTGGTTCTGATGAGTATGGGTTCGTTAAAGTACCAAAGTCTTGGATTAAGTTCAATGAAGTACAGGGAGGCAATGATATTCAATATTCAGACGGTACGGATGTCAATATTGTCACCTTGAATACTTTTAAAGCAGAACAATTTGGTATTTCTGATAATGAATTTCAAAAACTTGAAACAGTTCGTATTTCTGATAGTATTTTTACTTCAAAAGAAAGTAATCCAGAATTCACTAAAGTTTGGGGTTCTAAGTCAACTATTGGAGGTTATGAAGCCTATGTAGTTAACGCAATTTCTAAGTCTGGAAAATACATCATTACATGGATTTTTAAATCTAGTGATGGTAAGTTCAGATATGTTGCTTTAGAAGGGACTCCAGAAACATTAAAAAATCTACTTCCCATGATTGAAGAGAGTTGGACAATTCAAAAATAATTATTAAAGCAGGATTGGTATCCTGTTTTTTTGTTTAAGTCATTAAAAACCGTTTTAAATGTTTGTTTTAAATGTTTGTTTTGCTTATAAAGATAAAAAATAAACAAAAAAATCAAAAAAAGGACAAAAAACAACAAAAAATATTGACAACGATTTCATATAGTGTTATACTTATAGCATAAAGTTAATGGAAAGAAGGGAAAACCTTATGGGATTAGATCATTTCTTTGACAAAAACCTTGTGTTTTGCTTAGAAGCGGATAATCAAGAACATCTCTTTGATCAGGTCGCAACTTTATTGGAAGAACGAGAAATCGTGACTCCGACCTATCGTGAAGCCCTGATCACGCGTGAAAAGTCATTTCCAACTGGCTTAGATATGGAATTTTTGGGTAAGGATTTGCCGAATGTGGCTATTCCTCACACAGATATAGTTCATAATCTTGCCGAAAAAGTTGTGGTCGTTCGATTAGAAAAACCAGTGACCTTCCACAATATGATTGCGCCAGATAAGGAAGTAGAAGTATCCTTACTCTTCTTTATCATTAATAACTCAAGTTCAAGCCAAACGAACATTCTTGCTCAGTTGATGGACTTCTTTACTGGAAATGGTCATCTTGAAGACCTATCAAAAATTTCTGAACCAGAAGCCATCTATGCTTATATTGCTGAAGCAATTGCTTAATCTTGTCTATTAAAAATATTAAATCGGAGGAAATCCATATGATTAAAATTCTTGCTGCCTGCGGTGCAGGTGTTAACTCAAGCCACCAAATTAAAAGTGCTCTTGAAGAAGAACTTTCAAACCGCGGTTTCGATGTTCACTGTGATGCGGTAATGGTCAAAGACGTTAATGAAGACCTTATCAAAGGTTATGACATCTTCACACCAATTGCTGCGACAGATCTTGGTTTTGACCCAGGTATTCCAGTTATCGAAGCTGGACCAATCTTATTCCGTATCCCAGCAATGAGTGCTCCAGTATTTGACAATATTGAAGCAGCTATCAAAGAACACGGATTAAGCTAATTTTAATTTGTTAACATTCATATAACTATAAAAAGGGAGGAACTATTATGGATGTCATTATCAATCTGGCCAACGATATCTTTAAACCTATCTTGGCTATGGGTGGCCCTATCATCATGCTGATCATTTTGACAGTGTTGGCCCTACTTTTTGGAGTGAAATTCTCCAAAGCGCTTGAAGGTGGTATCAAACTTGCCATCGCTCTTACAGGTATCGGTGCCATCATCGGTATGTTAAATGGTGCTTTCTCAGCATCACTTGCAAAATTCGTTGAAAACACTGGTATTCAATTGAACATCACCGACGTTGGTTGGGCACCACTTGCTACCATCACTTGGGGATCTGCTTGGACACTTTACTTCTTGCTTGTAATGTTGATTGTCAACGTTGTGATGCTTGCAATGAAGAAAACAGACACACTTGATGTCGATATCTTCGATATCTGGCACTTGTCAATCACTGGTCTTTTGATCAAATGGTATGCAGACAACAATGGTGTAAGCCAAGGGGTTTCACTCTTCATCGCGACAGCAGCAGTTGTACTTGTAGGTATTTTGAAGATCATCAACTCTGATTTGATGAAACCAACATTCGACGACCTTCTTAACGCACCAAGTTCATCACCAATGACTTCAACTCACATGAACTACATGATGAACCCAGTTATCATGGTCTTGGATAAGATTTTTGATAAAGTTTTGCCAGGTCTTGATAAATATGACTTTGACGCTGCAAAATTGAACAAGAAAATCGGTTTCTGGGGATCTAAATTCTTCATCGGTTTCATTCTTGGTATCGTTATTGGTTTGATGGGAACTCCACATCCAGTTGCTGGAGTAGAAGATGCATCTTCATGGGAACTTGTTATTAAAGGTTGGTTGTCTCTTGGTTTGACAGCCGGTGTAGCTTTGGAACTCTTCTCACTTATCGGTTCATGGTTCATCGCAGCCGTAGAACCACTTTCACAAGGTATTACAAACGTTGCTACTAAACGTTTGGAAGGACGTAAGTTTAACATCGGTCTAGACTGGCCATTCATCGCTGGTCGTGCTGAAATCTGGGCTTGTGCAAACGTACTTGCACCAATTATGTTGATTGAAGCTGTGCTTCTTTCAAACGTCGGAAATGGTATCTTGCCACTTGCAGGTATCATCGCTATGGGTGTTACTCCAGCTCTCTTGGTTGTAACTCGTGGTAAATTGCTCCGTATGATTATCTTCGGAACACTCTTGTTGCCACTCTTCCTTCTTTCAGGTACACTTATCGCACCATTTGCAACAGAACTTGCTAAAGGTGTAGGTGCCTTCCCAGAAGGTGTGAGCCAAACTCAATTGATTACTCACTCAACTCTTGAAGGACCAATCGAAAAACTTCTTGGTTGGACAATTGGTAACACTACAACTGGTGATATCAAAGCAATCCTTGGTGCTGTAGTCTTCCTTGTATTCTATATCGGTATCTTTGCATGGTACAGAAAACAAATGATCAAACGTAACGAAGAGTACGCAGCAAAAGCAAAATAATGCGCTCCTATAAAATGTAAATTGTTGAAACTAGGTTGTCATACCATTAGGAGTGACAGCCTAGTTTTTTATAAACTATCAAGAAATCGGAGAAAATAATGGTAATTGAATTAAAATCAGAACAATTAAGAGTTCAATTTAACAGTTTTGGTGGGGCTCTTTCTTCTATAAAAGATGCTGAGGGACTTGAATATTTGTGGCAAGGAGATGCTACTTATTGGAGTGGACAAGCTCCTGTTCTCTTTCCCATTTGTGGTTCATTGAGAGAGGATACAGCACTTTATATAGATGATAATGGACAAGAAAGTAAAGGAAAGATTCCTCGTCATGGTTTGGTTCGCAAGAAAGAATTTGAATTAGTTGAACAGACCGATAATAGTGTAACTTTTGCAATTGAAGACGATGAGAATAGCTATCAAAACTATCCTTATCATTTCCGCCTAGAAATTACTTATATCCTTACAGGAAAGACAGTACGGACTCAATACAAAATTTTCAATAAAGAAACTAGCAAGGTCATGCCTTACTTTATTGGTGGACATCCAGGATTTAATTGTCCTCTACTAGATGATGAAGTCTATGAAGATTACTATTTAGAGTTTGAGAAAGAAGAGACTTGCTCTGTTCCACGTCCTTTCCCAGAAACGGGTATGCTGGATTTTCAAGATAGAAGTCCATGGCTAGAAGGTCAAAAAGAATTAGACCTCAGCTATGATCTTTTCAGTGCAGATGCAGTCACCTTAGATGAATTGCAATCTAGAACAATTGCCCTTCGTTCTCGTAAACATGATAAGGGATTGAAAGTGCACTTTGAAGAGTTTCCAAACCTTATTATTTGGTCAACTTTGAATAAGGGACCTTTCATTGCTTTTGAACCTTGGTCTGGCTTGTCAACATCACTTGAAGAAGGAGATCATCTAGAAGATAAGAAGAATGTTCGTCTCCTAGAACCTGGTCAAGTGGATCAAATTGGTTTTGATATCGAAATTTTTTAGTTAAAAAAACACAAAAACAAACACTAACTGTTGACTTTTTTAGGAAATAGGAGTATATTATGTTTGTAAGCAACAAATGATGTTTGTAACAAACAAATAATCGCTTGTTATATTCTCTTTTGTGGAGAAAGATTATTTCTAGGAAACTGGTTTCCTAAACTTGAATAAGGTGTCATTCATCTCATTCAATCCAATTTGTCAATAAACTGCTAGAAAGCTTTTTGTAGGTAAACTGCTAACTATAAAAGGTTTTACTAGCCTAGAAAAATAAAAAGGAGTATACAATATGTCTATTGTTATCGGTGCAGATGCTGCAGGTTTGAGATTGAAAGAAGTTGTGAAAGACTTCTTGGAAAAAGAGAACTTCCACGTTGTGGATGTTACAGCTGATGGTCAAGACTTTGTTGATGTGACTCTTGCTGTTGCTGCAGAAGTAAACAAAGAAGAACAAAACCTTGGTATCGTGATTGATGCTTATGGG
This sequence comes from Streptococcus sp. HMSC063B03, assembly GCF_001836965.1. Lineage (GTDB taxonomy): Bacteria > Bacillota > Bacilli > Lactobacillales > Streptococcaceae > Streptococcus > Streptococcus pneumoniae_F. The sequence goes on from NZ_KV831045.1 coordinate 253,464, forward strand.
GCTGGTCCATTTATGGTTGCAACTAAGATCAAAGGAATGGTTGCTGCAGAGGTATCTGACGAACGTTCAGCTTATATGACTCGTGGTCACAACAACTCACGTATGATCACTATGGGTGCACAACTTGTTGGTGATGAATTGGCTAAAAATATCGCTAAAGGATTTGTTAACGGTAAATACGATGGTGGACGTCACCAAATTCGTGTCGACATGTTGAACAAAATGTGCTAATTAGATTACAGTAAGAAAGGTAAGTTAAAAATGAGAATTGCAATTGGATGTGACCACATCGTAACAGATGAAAAAATGGCGGTTTCAGAATTTTTGAAATCAAAAGGATATGAAGTCATTGACTTTGGTACATATGACCATACACGTACTCACTACCCAATCTTTGGTAAAAAAGTTGGTGAAGCCGTAACTAGCGGTCAAGCTGATCTTGGGGTATGTATCTGTGGTACTGGTGTTGGTATCAATAACGCTGTAAATAAAGTTCCAGGTGTTCGTTCTGCCTTGGTTCGTGATATGACAACAGCTCTTTATGCTAAAGAGCAATTGAACGCTAACGTTATCGGTTTTGGTGGTAAGATTACTGGTGAATTGCTCATGTGTGACATCATCGAAGCTTTCATCCATGCTGAATACAAACCATCTGAAGAAAACAAGAAATTGATTGCGAAAATTGAACACGTTGAAAGTCACAATGCTCAACAAACAGACGCAAACTTCTTCACTGAATTCCTTGAAAAATGGGATCGCGGAGAATACCACGACTAAGAGGTGACCTATGATTTTAACAGTCACAATGAACCCATCCATTGATATTTCCTATCCCTTGGATGAGTTGAAGATTGATACTGTCAATCGTGTGGTGGATGTAACCAAAACGGCTGGTGGTAAGGGACTCAATGTTACCCGAGTACTTTCAGAATTTGGGGATTCTGTTCTTGCTACAGGTTTAGTTGGTGGCAAACTTGGTGAGTTTTTAGTTGAAAATATTGATGATAATGTTAAGAAAGATTTCTTTTCTATTCAGGGAGAAACTCGTAACTGTATCGCTATTCTTCACGGATACAACCAAACAGAAGTTCTTGAAAAAGGTCCTGAAGTATTAGAACAGGAAGGTCAAGACTTTTTGGAACATTTCAAAAATCTCCTAGAGTCAGTTGGAGTAGTAGCCATCTCAGGTAGTCTGCCAGCTGGTCTTCCAGTTGATTACTATGCGAGCTTGGTAGAACTTGCTAATCAAGCTGGCAAACCTGTTGTTTTGGACTGCTCTGGTGCGGCACTTCAGGCGGTTCTTGAATCACCACATAAACCAACAGTCATCAAACCAAATAATGAGGAATTGTCTCAGCTTCTAGGAAGAGAAGTTTCTGAGGATTTGGATGAATTAAAAGAAGTTCTCCAAGAACCTTTGTTTGCAGGTATTGAATGGATTATTGTTTCACTTGGTGCCAACGGTGCCTTTGCCAAACATGGGGACACTTTCTACAAGGTGGATATTCCTAGAATCCATGTAGTCAATCCTGTCGGATCTGGAGACTCTACTGTGGCAGGGATTTCTTCAGGTCTTCTTCATAAAGAATCGGATGCAGAATTACTCATCAAGGCAAATGTCCTTGGTATGCTCAATGCTCAAGAAAAAATGACTGGTCATGTCAACATGGCCAACTATCAAGCTCTATATGAACAATTAATAGTAAAAGAGGTATAAAATGGCTTTAACAGAACAAAAACGTGCACGCTTAGAAAAACTTTCTGATGAAAATGGTATCATCTCAGCTCTTGCATTTGACCAACGTGGTGCTTTGAAACGCCTCATGGCTCAACACCAAACAGAAGAACCAACTGTAGCTCAAATGGAAGAACTTAAAGTCTTGGTAGCAGATGAATTGACTAAATACGCTTCATCAATGCTTCTTGACCCTGAATATGGACTTCCAGCGACTAAAGCTCTTGATGAAAAAGCTGGTCTTCTCCTTGCTTATGAAAAAACAGGTTATGACACAACAAGTACAAAACGCTTGCCAGACTGCTTGGATGTTTGGTCTGCAAAACGTATTAAAGAAGAAGGTGCAGATGCAGTTAAATTCTTGCTTTACTATGATGTAGATAGCTCAGATGAACTCAACCAAGAAAAACAAGCTTACATCGAACGTATTGGTTCTGAGTGTGTGGCTGAAGATATCCCATTCTTCCTTGAAATCCTTGCTTACGATGAAAAAATTGCTGACGCAGGTTCTGTAGAATATGCGAAAGTAAAACCACACAAAGTTATTGGTGCTATGAAAGTCTTCTCAGACCCACGCTTTAACATTGATGTCTTGAAAGTTGAAGTTCCTGTTAACATTAAATATGTTGAAGGCTTCGCTGAAGGTGAAGTAGTTTATACACGTGAAGAAGCAGCAGCCTTCTTTAAAGCCCAAGATGAAGCAACTAACTTGCCATACATCTACTTGAGTGCTGGTGTATCAGCTAAACTCTTCCAAGATACTCTTGTATTTGCCCATGAATCAGGTGCAAACTTTAACGGAGTTCTTTGTGGCCGTGCTACATGGGCTGGATCAGTTGAAGCATACATCAAAGATGGTGAAGCAGCAGCTCGCGAATGGCTTCGCACAACTGGTTTTGAAAACATTGACGAACTCAACAAAGTTCTTCAAACAACAGCGACTTCATGGAAAGAACGCGTGTAAGTAAGTCCTCCTAGGTTAGGAACATGAATCTAAAAAAATTTAAAAAAAGTTGTATGTAAAGGTTTACAAAATAACTTACTTGTGCTATACTTAAATCACAAGTTAATACAAGGTGAGTGTTACTAAGTAATATTAGGCATGATCACAGGTGAATTAGAAATCGGCTGATTTTCTAGTTCATTTGTGGTCATTTTTTGTACTCATATACCTTTAAGATATAAAAGGAGGTTGACATGTATCGAATTCTAAATCCAATAAATCATAATGTTTCGCTTGTCAGGAATGATAAGGGAGAAGAAGTGATTGTAATTGGTAAGGGGATTGCATTTGGGAAGAGGAAGGGAGATTTGATTACTGAACATCAGGTTGAGAAAATCTTTCGGATGAAGACCGAAGAGTCAAGAGAAAACTTTATGGCTCTCCTCAAAGATGTTCCGCTTGATTTTATCACAGTGACCTATGAAATCATTGATAAGCTATCAAAGAAATATCATTATCCGATTCAAGAGTATCTCTACGTAACCTTGACAGATCATATTTACTGTTCTTACCAAGCTCTAGCACAAGGAAGGTACAAGGATAGTAATCTGCCAGATATTTCCACTAAGTATCCTGTCGCTTTTCAAATCGCAAATGAAGCATTTGAAATTTACCGCCAGAAGCTAGCAGATCATTTTCCTGAGGACGAAATTATTCGGATTGCTTATCATTTCATTAATGCCGAAGGCGAAAATGAAGTGGAACTTGTGGAGTCGATTGATAAGAGGAAAGAAATTCTCAGGAATGTTGAAGAAGTTTTAACGGACTATGCAATTCAACGAACCAAAGAGAATAATCATTTCTATGATCGTTTTATGATACATTTGAATTATTTCTTGGATTATTTAGACAGATCTAGAGATGATAACCAATCACTTCTGGATATGGAAGATCATATTAAACAATCCTATCCAAAAGCCTTCGAGATTGGTTCCAAGATCTATGATGTGATTACGCAACATACGGGTCTTGATTTGTATAAAAGTGAACGAGTTTATCTAGTTCTACATATCCAACGTTTATTGTCATAAAAATTTATTTAAAACTATATAAGGAGAATTCTATCATGAATAGAGAAGAAGTAACATTGTTAGGTTTTGAAATCGTAGCCTATGCTGGCGATGCTCGTTCAAAATTATTGGAAGCCTTGAAGGCTGCTGAAGCTGGTGATTTTGCGAAAGCGGACACTTTGGTAGAGGAAGCTGGTAGCTGTATTGCAGAGGCTCACCACGCGCAAACAAGTCTATTAACTAAGGAAGCTTCTGGTGAGGACTTAGCGTATAGTGTAACCATGATGCATGGTCAAGACCACTTGATGACAACTATCTTGTTAAAAGATTTGATGCACCACTTAATCGAACTTTATAAGAGAGGAGTTAAATAATGAACAAACTAATTGCATTTATCGAGAAAGGAAAGCCTTTCTTTGAGAAACTATCTCGTAATATCTATCTTCGTGCTATTCGTGATGGTTTCATTGCAGGTATGCCTGTTATTCTCTTCTCAAGTATTTTTATCTTGATTGCCTTTGTACCAAACTCATGGGGCTTTAAATGGTCTGATGAAGTTGTAGCCTTTCTGATGAAACCTTACAGCTATTCAATGGGTATTTTAGCTCTCTTAGTAGCTGGTACAACAGCCAAGTCATTGACTGACTCAGTAAACCGTAGCATGGAGAAAACCAATCAAATCAACTATATGTCAACATTGTTGGCAGCAATTGTTGGTTTGTTGATGTTGGCAGCTGATCCTATCGAAAATGGTCTAGCTACTGGATTCTTGGGGACAAAAGGTTTGCTTTCAGCCTTCCTTGCTGCCTTTGTTACTGTAGCCATCTATAAGGTTTGTGTTAAGAACAATGTCACTATTCGTATGCCTGACGAAGTTCCACCAAATATCTCACAAGTCTTTAAAGATGTGATTCCATTCACTCTATCTGTTGTTTCTCTTTATGCTCTTGATTTACTAGCACGTCATTTTGTTGGTGCAAGCGTAGCTGAATCAATCGGTAAATTCTTTGCACCGTTATTCTCTGCAGCTGATGGCTATCTTGGTATTACCATTATCTTTGGTGCCTTTGCCTTCTTCTGGTTTGTTGGTATCCATGGTCCATCTATCGTTGAACCAGCAATCGCAGCTATTACCTATGCAAATGCCGAAGTCAACTTGAACCTTCTTCAACAAGGTATGCACGCTGACAAGATTCTTACTTCTGGTACACAAATGTTTATCGTTACCATGGGTGGTACAGGTGCGACACTGGTTGTTCCATTCATGTTCATGTGGTTAACAAAATCAAAACGTAACCGCGCAATCGGACGTGCTTCAGTAGTTCCAACTTTCTTTGGTGTAAATGAACCAATCTTGTTTGGTGCACCGCTTGTATTGAACCCGATCTTCTTCATTCCATTTATCTTTGCTCCAATCGCAAACGTTTGGATCTTCAAATTCTTTATTGAAACACTTGGCATGAATTCATTTACTGCTAATCTACCATGGACAACTCCAGCTCCACTAGGTCTAGTTCTTGGTACTAACTTCCAAGTTCTATCATTCATTCTTGCTGCTCTTCTAATCGTGGTTGACGTAGTCATTTACTATCCATTCCTTAAGGTCTATGATGAACAAATTCTTGAAGAAGAACGTTCAGGTAAATCTAATGATGAATTGAAAGAAAAAGTTGCTGCGAACTTTAATACAGCTAAAGCAGATGCTATTCTTGAAAAAGCGGGCGTCGATGCAGCTCAAAATACCATCACTGAAGAAACAAATGTCCTCGTTCTCTGTGCAGGTGGAGGTACAAGTGGACTTCTTGCAAATGCTTTGAATAAGGCAGCAGCAGAATACAATGTCCCTGTGAAAGCAGCAGCAGGTGGCTATGGTGCTCACCGTGAAATGTTGCCAGAGTTTGATCTTGTTATCCTTGCTCCTCAAGTAGCTTCTAACTTTGAAGATATGAAAGCAGAAACTGATAAACTCGGTATTAAACTTGCGAAAACAGAAGGCGCTCAATACATCAAATTAACTCGTGATGGAAAAGGTGCTCTTGCATTCGTACAAGCTCAATTCGATTAACGATAGGGACTGTGAAACAGTC
>NZ_KV831046.1:0-284 GCF_001836965.1 Streptococcus sp. HMSC063B03
GTTAATTTACTGTTTACCATATCAAATCCATATTAACTCTCACTACTTGCTAGAATTTTTGACCCTTCTGGTAATAATTCTTCTAGCTCTTGACGAGTAAAATGCCTTTGTGCTGCGGCATTATTTCTTAAAACCTCAATGTGTTTTCGCCAAAAAAGCTTATTTGCTTCCTCTTGTGACACATTAGGTGGCCAAGCATCATTTTTTAGCCTAAAATGTAACTCTACTAAATTCTTTTCTCCACTCTCAATCAACTGAAACAACTCTAGTGGCAATTCATACAC
>NZ_KV831047.1:0-43404 GCF_001836965.1 Streptococcus sp. HMSC063B03
ATAATTATTTGTCCAACTTTTGGGGGGCAGTACACATTTTGAACCGCTTTTTCTTATTTATCGCCCTTGTTACGAATCACAAAGCCTGTTTGCTTTTCACTTGAAGTATTGCGTGGTTTTTTATTATCCTTACGGTAACGTTTTTCCTTATCAAAACGATCATTGCCACGACTTCCTTTTTTGAAATCATCACGACGACCACCACGACGGTTGTCTCCACGGCGATTATCACGACGGTCATCTCCACGACGACCTCCCTTACCTTTACCACCGAAGCCATTACCTGATGGTTTAAATGGCAGTGGTTTTTCACGTGCAATCTCCACTTCAGGAAGACTATCTGGGTCTTGAACAGTCAGACTCAAGATATACATTGCCAATTCTTCTGGAGTAAATTCGGCAACTAGCTTACGAGCATCCTTACCAAATTTCTCAAAATTGGCACGGATAGTCTCATCTGCAAAATCACGCTCGATTTTCTTAAGAGCTACGTGTTTTTTAGCTTGGAAGGCTTCTTCTGCACTTGCAGGTTTGAGACCTTTCATGCGTTTCTTAGTCAAGTTTTCAATGATTTGGAGGTAGCCCATTTCATTTGGTGATACGAAAGTAATAGACTGACCTGACTTACCAGCACGACCTGTACGACCGATACGGTGAACATAACTTTCAGGATCTTGTGGAATATCGTAGTTATAGACATGGGTCACACCTGAAATATCCAAGCCACGCGCTGCAACGTCCGTCGCAACTAGAACATCCAGATTACCGTTTTTAAAATCACGAAGGACACGAAGACGTTTGTTTTGGTCCAAATCACCATGAATTCCTTCTGCACGGAAGCCACGGATTTTCAAACCACGAGTCAATTCATCTACACGACGTTTTGTACGACCAAATACGATAGCAAGTTCTGGTTGTTCCACATCCATGAGACGAGTCATGGTATCAAATTTTTCTTGCTCTTTAACTCGGATATAGTATTGGTCAACCAATTCTGTTGTCAATTCCTTAGCCGCAATCTTCACATGCTCAGGTTCTTTCATAAACTGAACACCGATACGTTTGATGGCATCTGGCATAGTTGCTGAGAAAAGTAAGGTTTGACGGTTTTCAGGGACACGAGAAATGATAGCTTCGATATCTTCAAGGAAGCCCATGTTGAGCATTTCATCCGCTTCGTCAAGAATAAGAGTTTCAATATCTTGTAATTTCAAGGCCTTGCGTTTAATCAAGTCCAAAAGGCGACCAGGTGTTCCCACCACGATATGGGCACCAGATTTAAGAGCCTTAATTTGTTTTTCAATGCTTGATCCACCATATACTGAGCGAACCTTGACTCCCTTACTGCGACCAAAGCGGAAGAGTTCTTCTTGACTTTGGACAGCGAGTTCACGAGTTGGAGCGATGACCAAGGCTTGAATGGTCGCTTCTTCTGTACGAATTTTTTCAAGAGTAGGCAAGCCAAAGGCTGCAGTTTTTCCTGTACCAGTCTGAGCTTGACCGATAACGTCCTTACCTTCAAGGGCCAAAGGAATAGTTTGTTCTTGGATCGGACTGGCTTCTACAAAACCAGCTTTTTCAATCTCTGCTAGCAAATCAGCAGACAAGTTTAATTCATTAAATTTCACGTTATTCTTCTTTCTAAAGGTGGTGCGAAGCCACCCTATAGGGCTTAGTTTATACTTTTCTTTTTATGACGTATTTTCATATACTGGATATAAAATCGTGTTGCTTCTTTTCCACAAAAGAAAAGTACTGTTTTCTTTGCAACCTATCTAGTATAACACAAGAACAGAGCAAAAGATAGCCCAATCCATCGATAAACTCATGTAAACGATTTTTCAGAGAAAATAAGGATGAAATTTCCACTATTTCATAAACTTTTTTAAAGCGTAGCAGAATTGTGCAAAAGTTTTTTTCTTGTGCTAGAATGAAATTCGAATAGGAGGAACTCTAAATGTTAACTTATGATTTAATCGTTATCGGATTTGGTAAAGCTGGTAAAACACTAGCTGGTAAATTGGCTTCAGCTGGTAAAAAAGTTGCCCTCATTGAACGTAGCAAAGCTATGTACGGTGGAACTTGTATCAACATTGGTTGTATCCCAACTAAAACTTTGCTAGTTGCTGCTGAGAAAGACTTGTCTTTTGAAGAAGTGATTGCTACCAAAAACACTATCACTAGTCGCCTCAACGGTAAAAACTATGCAACTGTTGCTGGTACAGGCGTGGATATCTTTGATGCGGAAGCTCACTTCCTTTCAAATAAAGTCATCGAAATCCAAGCTGGTGATGAAAAGAAAGAACTGACTGCTGAAACAATCGTCATCAACACTGGTGCTGTTTCAAACGTCTTGCCAATCCCTGGACTTGCTACAAGCAAAAATGTCTTTGACTCAACAGGTATCCAAAATTTGGACAAATTGCCTGAAAAACTTGGTGTCCTTGGTGGCGGAAACATCGGTCTTGAATTTGCCGGCCTTTACAATAAACTAGGAAGCAAGGTTACAGTCCTAGATGCCTTGGATACTTTCCTTCCTCGTGCAGAACCTTCCATCGCAGCTCTTGCTAAACAATACATGGAAGAAGACGGTATTGAATTGCTTCAAAATATCCGTACTACTGAAATTAAAAACGATGGTGACCAAGTCCTTGTCGTAACTGAAAATGAAACTTACCGTTTCGATGCCCTTCTCTACGCAACTGGACGCAAACCAAATGTAGAACCACTTCAACTTGAAAATACAGATATTGAACTAACTGAACGTGGTGCTATTAAAGTAGACAAACATTGTCAAACAAACGTTCCTGGTGTCTTTGCAGTTGGAGATGTCAACGGTGGCCTTCAATTTACTTACATTTCACTTGATGACTTCCGTGTTGTTTACAGCTACCTTGCTGGAGATGGCAGCTACACACTTGAAGACCGTCTCAATGTACCAAACACAATGTTTATCACACCTGCACTTTCACAAGTTGGTTTGACTGAAAGCCAAGCAGCTGATTTGAAACTTCCATACGCCGTTAAGGAAATTCCTGTTGCAGCAATGCCTCGTGGTCACGTAAATGGAGACCTTCGTGGAGCTTTCAAAGCTGTGGTTAATACTGAAACAAAAGAAATTCTTGGAGCAAGCATCTTCTCAGAAGGATCTCAAGAAATCATCAACATCATCACTGTTGCTATGGACAACAAGATTCCTTACACTTACTTCACAAAACAAATCTTCACTCACCCAACCTTGGCTGAGAACTTGAATGACTTGTTTGCGATTTAAGTTGAGATTTAATCGTATCGAACAGCCCTCTTTGGGCTGTTTTTACTTCTGCGAAATCTCAAATCTGTCTTTTCCCTCTTTTATGATATAATAGAAACATGAAATTAAAAACTACTTTGGGCCTTCTTGCTGGGCGTTCTTCCCACTTCGTTTTAAGTCGTCTTGGCCGTGGAAGTACGCTTCCAGGAAAACTTGCCCTTCAATTTGATAAAGATATTTTACAAAACCTAGCTAAGAACTATGAAATTGTCGTAGTCACTGGAACCAACGGAAAAACCCTGACAACTGCCCTCACTGTCGGCATTTTAAAAGAGGTTTATGGTCAGGTTCTTACCAACCCAAGCGGTGCCAACATGATTACAGGGATTGCGACAACCTTCTTAACAGCCAAATCTTCAAAAACTGGGAAAAATATTGCCGTCTTAGAAATCGACGAGGCCAGTCTATCTCGTATCTGTGACTATATCCAGCCAAGCCTTTTTGTCATCACGAATATCTTCCGTGACCAGATGGACCGCTATGGTGAGATTTACACAACTTACAAGATGATTTTGGATGCCATTCGTAAGGTGCCTACTGCCACTGTTCTCCTTAATGGAGACAGTCCACTTTTCTACAAGCCAGCTATTCCAAATCCTGTAGAATATTTTGGTTTTGACTTGGAGAAAGGTCCAGCCCAGCTGGCTCACTATAATACCGAAGGAATCCTCTGCCCTGACTGCCAAGGAATCCTCAAATATGAGCATAATACCTATGCAAACTTGGGTGCCTATATCTGTGAAGGCTGCGGATGTAAACGTCCTGATCTCGACTATCGCTTGACAGAACTAGTTGAGTTGACCAACAATCGCTCTCGCTTTGTCATTGACGGACAAGAATACGGTATCCAAATCGGTGGACTCTACAATATCTACAACGCCCTAGCTGCGGTTGCCATCGCCCGTTTCCTTGGTGCAGATTCACAACTAATCAAGCAAGGATTTGATAAGAGTCGTGCTGTATTTGGACGCCAAGAAACCTTCCATATAGGTGACAAGGAATGTACCCTTGTCTTGATTAAAAATCCAGTCGGTGCGACCCAAGCTATCGAAATGATTAAACTAGCTCCTTATCCATTTAGTCTATCTGTCCTCCTAAATGCCAACTATGCAGACGGAATTGATACAAGCTGGATTTGGGATGCTGATTTTGAACAAATCACTGAGATGGATATTCCAGAAATTAACGCTGGCGGTGTTCGCCACTCTGAAATCGCACGTCGCCTCCGAGTAACAGGCTATCCAGCTGAAAAAATCACTGAAACAAGCAATCTGGAACAAGTTCTTAAGACAATTGAGAATCAAAACTGCAAGCATGCCTATATCCTGGCTACCTATACTGCTATGCTTGAATTCCGCGAACTGCTGGCTAGTCGTCAGATTGTTAGAAAGGAGATGAACTAATGGTTTATACTTCACTTTCCTCAAAAGATGGCATTTATCCTTATCAGCTCAACATTGCCCACCTCTACGGTAACCTCATGAATACCTACGGGGACAATGGAAACATCCTCATGCTCAAGTATGTTGCTGAAAAACTGGGAGCCCATGTGACCGTTGACATCGTTTCTCTCCATGATGATTTTGATGAAAATCACTACGACATCGCCTTTTTCGGTGGCGGTCAAGACTTTGAACAAAGTATTATTGCAGACGACCTACCTGCCAAAAAAGAAAGCATTGACAACTACATCCAAAACGACGGTGTGGTTCTGGCTATCTGCGGTGGTTTCCAACTATTGGGTCAATATTATATTGAAGCTTCAGGAAGACGTATCGAAGGGCTAGGTGTCATGGGCCACTACACCCTCAACCAAACCAACAACCGCTTTATCGGTGACATCAAGATTCACAATGAAGATTTCGATGAAACCTACTATGGTTTTGAAAATCATCAGGGCCGTACCTTCCTCTCAGATGATCAAAAACCACTGGGACAGGTTGTCTATGGAAATGGAAATAACGAAGAAAAGGTCGGCGAAGGGGTTCATTATAAGAATGTCTTTGGATCCTACTTCCACGGGCCTATCCTCTCTCGCAATGCCAATCTAGCTTATCGCCTAGTCACTACAGCCCTCAAGAAGAAATATGGTCAGGACATCCAACTCCCTGCCTATGAAGACATTCTCAGCCAAGAAATCGCTGAGGAATACAGCGACGTCAAAAGCAAGGCTGACTTTTCTTAAACCAAGAAAAACCATATCAAAGAACTCCGTTATCTTGTCGGAGTTTTTTTGTCTTTTCTTTTACCCTTCTTCCTTGCATTTTCTCTCTTTTTTTGCCAAAATAGAGGGGTAGAAAGAAGGTAGCATATGTCTAAATTACAACAAATCGTAACATATCTTGAATCAGAAAAACTAGACGTCGCTGTCGTATCTGACCCCGTCACAATCAATTACCTCACTGGTTTTTACAGTGATCCCCATGAACGCCAAATGTTCCTTTTTGTCCTAGCGGATCAGGAACCCCTCCTCTTTGTCCCAGCCCTTGAGGTTGAGCGTGCTACTAGCACTGTTTCCTTCCCAGTTGTGGGCTATGTAGATTCTGAAAATCCATGGCAAAAAATGAAACATGCTCTTCCACAACTTGACTTCAAACGTGTCGCTGTTGAGTTTGACAATCTTATCTTGACCAAATACCATGGCTTGAAAACCGTTTTTGAAACTGCTGAGTTTGACAACCTCACTCCTCGCATCCAACGCATGCGCCTCATCAAATCAGCTGACGAAGTGCAAAAAATGATGGTTGCAGGTCTCTATGCTGATAAAGCTGTAAAAGTTGGTTTTGATAATATTTCTCTTGATAAGACAGAGACAGATATCATCGCCCAAATCGACTTTGCCATGAAACGTGAAGGTTATGAAATGAGTTTTGATACCATGGTCTTGACTGGTGATAATGCTGCAAATCCACACGGTATTCCAGCAGCAAACAAGGTTGAAAATGACGCCCTTCTCCTCTTTGACCTTGGTGTTCTAGTCAACGGCTATGCTTCAGATATGACTCGTACGGTCGCTGTCGGCAAACCTGACCAATTCAAGAAAGACATTTACAACCTGACTCTTGAAGCCCAACAAGCTGCTCTTGACTTTATCAAACCAGGTGTGACTGCCCATGAAGTGGACCGCGCTGCCCGTGAGGTCATCGAAAAAGCTGGTTACGGTGAGTACTTCAACCACCGTCTTGGTCACGGTATCGGTATGGATGTCCACGAATTCCCATCTATCATGGAAGGAAACGACATGGTCATCGAAGAAGGCATGTGCTTCTCTGTTGAACCAGGGATCTATATCCCTGGTAAAGTCGGTGTCCGTATTGAAGACTGCGGTGTTGTTACCAAGGATGACTTCGACCTCTTTACAAGCACCAGCAAAGACTTGCTTTATTTTGATTAATATTCTTTGAAAATCTTCCCACAATAAAACGCATAGTATCAAGCTTTCAACACCTGATACTATGCGTTTTTCTTATTTGAGAGACTTTTGACTCAGCCTCTTTACTTAATCTTCTTGATACTTTGACTAAGGATAAATCCTACAATCATCCCTACCATATTTTGCATGAAATTTGGTAAGATTTCTGGTAGGGCTGCAGCCCAGCCATTCATCAAAGTAGAACCCAAGGCGTAACCCCCTACCATGGCAATCGTTGCTAAGATAAGGCCTAACCACTGAGTTTTTCCTTTAAATCCTGCGAAAAATCCCTGCAAGCCATGGTTGACCAAGCTAAAGAACATCCACTGAGGATAGCCTGATAAGAGGTCAATCAAGAAACCTGCTAGTCCTCCGACTACAGCCCCTTCGCGACTACCAAAGTAGAAGGCCGTAAAGAAGACACCCGCATCTAAAAGAGTTAGAATGCCTGTCGGTGTTGGAATTTTTAAGAAATAACCTAAAACCACAGAGAGGGCGGTTAATAGGGATACAAGGGCGATTTTAGTTGTTTTGGTTTGCTTCATATTGTCTTACTCCATACTGATCTGCTTGTGCGATGGCACGGTAAACGAAAGCCTTAGAGCTTTCTACTGCTGCTAAAAGTTCATCACCTTTAACCAAGTTACTGGCAATGCTTGAGGCAAAGGTACAACCTGCACCAGCATTTTGCCCTTGGATAACAGGATTTTCTAGGACTGTAAAGTTTTGTCCATCATAAAAGACATCCACAGCCTTGTCCTGACTAAGGCGATTGCCTCCCTTGATAATGACTGCTGGCGCTCCTAAGTCATGCAATTTCTGAGCTGCAGTTTTCATGTCTTCCAAGGTTTTAATTTCCTGACCTGCCAATAATTCTGCTTCAGGAAGATTAGGCGTAATCACACTGACATAAGGGAAGAAGCGAATCAATTCTTGGCAGAGTTCACTTACAGCTACGTCGTGTGTTTCCTTGCAAACCAAGACAGGATCCAGAACCACAGGCACTCCTGGGCGTTGTTTGATAAAGTCCAAAGCCTTCTCAGCCACACTGACAGTAGGAAGAAGACCAATCTTAATTCCCCTAAACTCCACATCACGCAAGCTATCTAATTCATGTTGAAAAATGGCATCGTCAGTTGGAAAGACTTCAAAGCCCTTTTCCGTCAAGGCTGTCAAGCAAGTCACTGCTACAAAGCCATGCAAGCCGTTCAAGTTATAGGTAGCCAAATCAGCTGACAGGCCACCACCACTAAAAATATCATTCCCAGAAAGTGCTAAAATACGATTATTCTTCATAACGAATCTCCTTTAAATACAAACCATTAGGTGCTGCAGTGGGACCTGCAAGTTGCCTGTCCTTTTTCTCCAAGATGAGGTCAATCTGCTCTACTGGCATGCGGTTATTGCCGATTTTGAGCAGTGTCCCCACCATATTGCGAATCTGCTTATACAAGAAACCATTTCCTGAAAAGGTGAAGGTCAAAAACTGACCTGTCTCATCAACTGTTAAACTAGCTTCTGTGATGGTGCGAACCTTATCCTCTACACTAGTCCCAGAGGCTGTAAAACCTGTAAAATCGTGGGTCCCTTCTAATTTCTTGACAGCCTCCTGCATCCGCTCCACATCAAGCGGATAAGGAAAGTGAGTGGCATAGTGACGGCGCATAGGATTCTTGGGACGGCCCCTATCCACAATAAACTCATAGGTTTTGCTGTGCTTGGCATAACGGCAATGAAAATCATCTGCTACAAGCTCAATCGAAATCACATCAATATCTTCAGGGGACTGGGTGTCCAAAGCAAAACGGAGCTTTTCCTCATCCATCTGATATGGCAGGTCAAAATGAAGCACCTGTCCCAAAGCATGAACCCCACTATCTGTCCTACCAGCACCGTGAACAGTAATCGCCTGCCCTTTATTTAACCTGGTCAAGGTTTTTTCAATTTCTTCCTGAACGCTACGCGCATGGGGCTGGCGCTGAAAGCCAGCAAAGGCATAACCATCATAGGAAATAGTTGCTTTATATCTTGTCATAACTTCTATTTTATCAAGAAAATAATCTGTAAACAAGGGTCTAAAATAAATATTGTCTGGGTACAAAAATCCCGAAAGAAAAACTTAGGAAACCAATCCTAAGCTCTCTTTTGAAGTAGGTACATGACAAAGATAGAGGTTACAATCAACCACCCTCCTAAGATACTAAAGACCAACATACCATTGTGAGTTAGTAAGCCAATTGCACCTAGAACAAATGGGGTCGTAAAGGCTCCGAAACTACAGCCTAATACAGCAAATGAAGTTGCTTGATTGAGGAGTTTAGCTGGAATTCGTTCAGAGACAAGTTGAAAGACAGTCGTCAAGGCTACACTGTAGGCAAAACCAGCTAGAATACTCCCTGCCACTACCACCCACAAGGATGGAGACAAAGCAATTACAATTTGCCCTAAGCCGAAGGTAATACCAGACCAGAGGAGCAGTTTCTCTTTAAAAATAGAAATCAAGAAAGAGAAACTCACACCAGCCACAATCCCGATCAACTGCATGACACTAAGAACAAAACTAGATAACTGGGCATCTCCAAGTCCTCTTTCCACCATCAAACTTGGAATACGAATTGTAATAGCTGTATTGGTACAAACTACAACCGCCGCTTCGATAGCTAGGATAAAAATCAAGCCTTTCATTTCCCGAGTTAAGCGACTTGCTTCCTTCTCCTTTTTCTTGACTTCTTTCTTTTCCTTTCCATAAGGGACAAAGAGCAAATAAAGGATCAGCACCAAAAATCCAGCACTATATGCTAGGAAGGTAGCTGTCCAACCCAAGGCCAACAACTGACCGACTGCCAAGGTGATGAGAGAAGCCCCAACGACCTCTGCAGAACCGCGTAGCCCTAACATCTGAATTCGCGTTTTTCCTTGATAGCGTTCACTGATAATGGAAATAGCCTTGGCATTAATCATCCCAACACCTAAACCAAAAAGAATCCTTGTTCCAAAGACAAAGGGGTAGGCTTGATACCAAAATGGGGCCGTCCCACTCAGTGATAAAATCAGCAATCCCAAACTAATCTGTAAGCGCTCAGGAAATATTTTTTCTAAGATGCCATTTAGTAGTAACATAATCATGATCCCGAAGGAAGGCAAGCTCGCCAAAAGCTCAATTTGTTCCTTAGGGTAGCCTTGATAATAGTCAAACATGGCTGGCAGAGCACTCGAGATGGAAAAGGATGTAATCAAAACGAGGGAGAGAGCCAAAATACTGGCCCGTTCTAAAAATTGTTTCATGAAATCTCTTTCTATATTTCTCTTAATCTTCTACTTTTTTGATAGTTATCAAACAGGCAAGAAAAGAAGAAGCCTCTTTATTGTATAGACTCCTTCTTAAACTCGAAAATGAATCCCTTGTGTCTTAGGATGACTTTCTCTTGATTTGCTTGATTAAGTAGAAGATAAATCCTGCCACCATATAGGCAACAAATATAATCAGACACCACTTGAACACGACATCCCACCCCTTGTTCACATTCAAAAAGAAGTAAGGGAAGGGACTGACCTTAGAATTAGGAACATCAAGTTTCAGTACCAAGCCATTAAAAAGAGCAAAAATCATATAAAGTAAGGGTAAAATTGTCCACACAACTGGATCCCAGATTTTGTATTGACCCTGTTTGTCAAAAAAGAGGGTATCTGCTAAAAACCAGAGGGGAACGATATAGTGGCAAAGGAAATTTTCTAGAGTATAGAAATTAGTCGCAATAGGCGCTAATAGGAAATGGTAAATCACACAGGTAATCATGATACTCATGGTGACCCCACCTTTTAAGCGCAAGAGGCTTGGCCTTTGCCAGTTTTCACCTAAACGGCTCATAACCTTTAGGAGATAGAGCGTAAAAATCGCGACTAAAAGGTTGGACAGAACAGTGTAATAGAGAAGCATCCCAAATCCACCATGCTTGGCGATTTCAAGATAAACTCCCGTAAAAGCCGCTAGAAACAAGAAGATACGGCTATAAAATACAAGTTTGTAGTGCTTTGACATGATTAAATTTTCTTCACAAACTCTGATTTGAGTTTCATGGCACCGAAGCCATCGATTTTACAGTCGATATTGTGGTCGCCTTCTACGATGCGGATATTTTTCACGCGCGTCCCTTGTTTCAAATCTTTTGGCGCACCTTTTACTTTCAAATCCTTGATGAGAGTTACTGTATCACCGTCAGCCAATTTATTTCCGTTGGCATCGATAGCAACAAGGCCCTCTTCTACATCTGCAACTTCAGCAGGATTCCACTCATAAGCACACTCTGGGCAAACCAGTAGGGCACCGTCTTCGTAGACATACTCTGAGTTACATTTTGGGCAATTTGGTAGGTTGTTCATGGTTTCTCCTTATCATCATTCACTATTCTTTGAAAATCAAAATTTCTCGAACAGCAACTATTATACCTTAAAATCAGCATTTTGACAAATGAGTCGCTGGAGAAGCAAAGAAAAAATCATGTAACTTTGTCTGCTACATGATTTTTAAAAGATAGTTTATCATGAGTAGTGATACAGAAACTCATGATAGAAAGGGATGCATTTTTCTTACAAACCAGGTGCTTGTCCAAGTTCTGCCGCAATCATCCAAACTGTTTTCTCAAGTTCAGCCTTAGCACCAACAAAGATATCGTTTGTAACATCATCGCCTTCTTCGTCAGTCACATCCAAAGCTTTTTGGAAAAGAGTGATGAGGTAGCGATAAATAGCTAGAACACGTTCCAAGCTTTCTTCAACGTTACGGAATTCTCCTTCTTCTTCTTCGATTTCACTGTGTTGAAGGAATTCTGTCAAAGTAGAGAATGGGCTTCCCCCAAGTGTGATCAAGCGTTCGCTGATTTCATCCAAGTGACCATCAAGAGCATCCATGTACTCATCCATTTTTGGATGCCATACAAGGAAACCACGACCACGCATGTACCAGTGTACTTGGTGCAAAGCTACATGGGCTACATACAAATCAGCAACAGCTTGGTTCAAGACTTCCTTTGTTTTTGCCAATGCTACTGGTGCTGCTTTTGTCAATGATGTTACGTCTTTTACTGCTTCTTTTTTCAATTCTACCATTTTATTTTACCTCATTCATTATTATTTGTAACCACTTCTTAATGATTACTACCTTAGTATACTACTAAGGAAAACCAAAAGCAAGCCAAATGACTCACATGAGAAAAGTTGCAATAGACTGATAATTTAAGAAAAGTTTAGTTAGTTCTGATTAGCTTACTTTATCAGATTTACTTGAAAATTGGCTTTGGTAAAGTTCATAATAAAAGCCTTTTGCTTGGAGTAAGCTTTCGTAATTTCCCTGCTCAATAACCTGTCCATCCTTAAGAACGAGAATCTTATTTGCTTCTTGAATGGTCTAGAGACAGTGGGCGATGACAAATCTAGTCCTTCCTTTCATCAACCGTTTCATAGCTTTTTGAATTAAAAGTTCCAAATGGGTATCAACAGAGGAAATCGCTTCATTCAAAATAAGAATTTTAGAATTGTCTATGAGAGCACTCGAGATGATCAACAATTGTTTTTGCCTGAGGGAAATATTACTGGAGTCTTGGTTCATCTCCATGTTATAACCACCAGGAAGAGTTCGGATAAAGTTGTCTACATTTTCTGCTTTGGTAGCAAAAAAGAAAGGACTAAATGTGTCCTTTCTCGATTTTAGCTTTTCTTCAATCCAATAATGTTGATAAAGAGTCGATTATTTTACAAAGTCAAGCAATGCCAAGAAGCTTTCAGCTTCAAGTGACGCACCACCAACAAGGGCACCGTCAACGTCTGGGCAAGCCATGTATGAAGCAACGTTTTCAGGTTTAACAGAACCACCGTATTGAACACGAACTTTGTCCGCAACTTCTTGACCGAAGTCAGCAACTACAACGTCACGAACAACTTTACACATTTTTTGTGCGTCGTCTTGTGAAGCTGATTTACCAGTACCGATAGCCCAGATTGGCTCATAAGCGATAACTGAGGCAGCAACTTGTTCAGCAGTCAATCCAGCCAATGCAGCAGATACTTGAGCACCTACAAACTCAGCAGCTTTACCAGCTTCGTAAGTTTCAAGTGACTCACCACAACAGATGATTGGAAGCATACCGTTTGCAAAGATTGCTTTTGCTTTTTTGTTGATATCTTCGTCAGTTTCATGGAAGTAGTCACGACGTTCTGAGTGACCGATAACAACGTAATCAGTACCGATTTCTTTCAAAACTTGTGGGCTAGTTTCACCAGTGAAAGCACCTGCATTTTCAAAGTAGCAGTTTTGAGCAGCGACTTTAAGGTTTGAACCTTTTGCAGCAGCAAGAACAGTTGTCAAATCAAGAGCTGGAGCTGCGATACCTGCTTCAACAAGATCTGATGAAGGAAGTTTTGATGCAACTGCTTCAACGAATGCTTTAGCTTCTTCTGGATTTTTGTTCATTTTCCAGTTACCAGCGATAAATGGTTTACGTGACATTTCACATACCTCTTTTTTCAATTTATTTTCTATTTATTTTATCACAATTAGACATAGCTTGCAAATCTTACTCGGATTTCAATCCTGCTTACATGGATTAATCCTTCCAGAGATCCATAGCATTTCTGAAATCTGCAGATACCTGTGTCAACTGAGGATTGCCTGCTTCTCTCTCTGCCCGTTTGGCCTCTATTTGAGCCACACTTTTAATGCCTTCATGGCGCCAATTTCTCAAAATCGCCTGAATGTACTTCCAGTTTTGTTTTCCATTCAAAACCGCTTCACGAAGAGCTTCCTTAATCAAGTCAGCACTGGTTCCATCTTCCTTAAGAGTCTTGGTCAAATCCTCAATCTCAAATGGAGTCAACAAGCGCCCTAATTCCTGCTGGAAGGTTTCCACCAAATCTTTGAGCTGGTTTTGAGGTGTCAACTGGTCTGAACTTGAATGAGCTGCTCCAAGCAAATTATCCAAACGTTCCAAAGCCAAACTAGCATCAAAAAGCAATTCGATTTCACCATTCAATTCGATGGTTCGATACTGAAGCAGTCCCCTCTCCGTCAAATTGGAAATAGCCTGATTGACTTCCGAAATTTCCTTGCCAATCCTTTCAGCAATCTGGCTTGGGGACATTTCTTCTAAGCCTGTTGTATTTTGCAAATAGAAAAATTGCCAAACCAGAAAATCGTCGCTGGAAGGAAAGAGTTCCTTAAAATGCAAGAGCAGGGCACTCGGTAAAACCAAGTTCCCTGATTTAAAAGCGTCTAAATATGTCATAATTCCTCTTATAAATACCCAAATGCAGATGCATCATCTTCTATTTTTTTCCAGTCAAAAGGGGTTTCCTGATAGACTGCATAATTCACCCAGTTACTGAAAAAGAGAGCTGCAGATGAAGACCAACAAAGACAAGGTGTCTGGTTGACATCATCATCCTTAAAGTAATTTTCTGGAATATGTGGATTTAAACCTGCGTCACGATCCCTAAAATACTCTTTTGCCAAGGTATCACGGTCATATTCCAAATGCCCAAAACTATAAATTTCTCGTAAATCACGACTAGCCAAAATCGAAACTCCAACCTGAGGACCCTCTGATAAAATCTCGAGATTGGTTTTGTTTAAGACCTCTTCCTTAGAAATCTCCGTGTGCCGTGAATGAGGGGAAACATAGCTATCGTCAAAGCCTCTAAAGAGAAGGTGACCTTCCTTTAAGGTGTCCTGAGGATAGATACCTGATAACTTATTGTCCATCTGGTATTTTTCAACCCCATAACGCAGATAGAGTCCCGCCTGAGCACCCCAACAGATATGAAGGGTCGAATAGACATGGGTCTTGGACCACTCAAGCACCTGACTGAATTCCTCCCAATAGTCCACTTCCTCAAATGGTAAATGCTCAACTGGAGCACCCGTGATAATCATCCCATCAAAATACTCGTCCTTAACCTCTGGAAAAGTTTTATAGAAGGTCTCCATGTGCTCTGAACGAGTTGTCTTAGAACGATGGCTTTCCATATAAAGAAAATCAATATCCAGTTGCAGGGGTGTATTCGCCAAATGGCGCAACAACTGGGTCTCTGTGACCATTTTCTGTGGCATGAGATTTAAAATTAAAATCTTCAAAGGACGGATATCTTGGTGGGCCGCACGTTGATCATCCATGACAAAGATGTTCTCTGTCCGTAAAATCTCAACAGCTGGTAATTTTTTATCAATTCGAATCGGCATAACCCTCTCCTAACTGTAATTTTCAGGAATCATTGCATATGTTTGAAACTCTTCGAAAATCAAATTCAAACCGCGTCAACGTTGCCTTGCCGTACTCAAGTACAGACTGCGGCTAGTTTCCTAGTTTGCTCTTTGATTTTCATTGAGTATAAAACTAAATCTCAAACACCTAGTCCTTTTATTATACTGCAAGAAGATATAGTTTTCAATTATACTTTTTCTCTAACTAGCTATAGTCTATTTTTATATCCTAATGTAGAGAAAACAGCCCTAGGGACTGTTTTTCATTAATAATGCATAAGAACCTTGTAATCGTAGTCACCGATTTTTTCACGGCCGTTCAATTCATCCAATTCAACAAGGAAGGCACAACCTGCTACAACACCACCAAGTTTTTCAATCATCTCGATGGTTGCCTTAACAGTTCCACCTGTTGCCAAGAGGTCATCCACGATAAGAACACGTTGACCTGGCTTGATGGCATCAGCATGCATAGTCAAGGTATCAACACCGTATTCTTTTTCGTAGTCAGCAGAAATAACTTCGCGTGGCAATTTACCTGGTTTACGAACAGGTGCAAAACCAATTCCCAACTCAAAGGCAACTGGACAGCCCACGATAAAACCACGAGCTTCAGGACCTACAATCATGTCAATTTTCTTGTCAGTCGCATACTGAACGATTTCACGAACAGCATAGCTGTAAGCATTCCCATCAGCCATCAAAGGACTGATATCACGGAAGGTAATCCCTTCCTTTGGATAATTTTCAATTGTTGCAATGTAATCTTTTAAATTCATCTTTTTCTTTCTTTCAAAGTTTTTTACTCTCTATTATAGCATATTTTTTAAGAAAGAAAAAAGGAAAAGTTAACTTCAATAATTATCTAACAATTTGACGATTTATGACTAGCCATAGCAATAAATCCCAAGTTCTTTTTATTCTTATTAAACATTTTATACATAGTTAAAAACTGCTTTCTATTCTCCTTTTTACAAGCATTTACACAAATTTTCAAAGTTCCTAGCCAACCTTCGTCATAAATCATACCTGATAATTTCATTAATGTCATTTCACCAGTCAATACTTTCACATCACAATAACCTGATTCTATCATCACCTCTTCCCAACCATCTTGAGTTAAAGGACCCACATTTACATGAATTGCTTGTGACAGTTCCTGTCTGACAGACTCTTTAGCTTCCTTAAGAAGCACATCATGTGTCAAAAGAAGACCTTCAGGCTTTAAAACCCTTAAATACTCCATTACACATTTTTTCTTAGCTTGATCGGCTTGCATAGTCAGCATAGCTTCATTTATAACAATATCAAAACTAGCATCTTCATAAGGAAGTTTCATTGCATTTGCTCTTTCAAACCTAATCAAATGACCAACACCTGCCGTTTCAGCAGATTTTTTAGCCACTTCTAAGGCTTGTCCATCCATATCAACAGCAGTTATCTTACAACCAAAACGCTGTGCCAACTCAATTGCTGTAGTTCCCCTATTACACGCAACCTCTAATATTCTCTTTTCTTTTGAAAATCCTCCTTCCGCAATTAACCAATCTGTGGCACGTTTTCCACCTGGACGTAAGCGTTTTTTCCCCAGTTTTGCTAAAAACTTATGACCTGCTTCTGACATTTGAACACCTCTATTTTTTCTCCATTATAACATAAAATGATATTGTCTGACAATTCTAATCTATTATTTGATAAACTAGAATCAAACGCATACAGTCTGCCATGATTATAGCATAAATCTATTAATTAACTCTCTAGTTCGAATTCAATTGCTCATGTAGTTTACGCATATCGGTTACGACTACATATTTGTACTTTAGAGTTGCTGGCCTCCTTATCCACTATATACGCTTTACTATCACGTGCCTATTCATATAACCAAGATTTCTCTATCTCTTTCTCTGCCGATTCTTATTTCCAACGTCAGACTTAAACAGTCTATCCTAATGCTGTTCGAACAGCTACTCACAATAGTCAGGCTTGGGATTCACTTTTGGGTTTACTAGTATACGGTACCCACAGAGGACTTACACTTCAGATGAACGGAATGCCCGTTGTACCTAAAAAAACGAGCACTTTCGTACTCGTTCTCTGATATAAACTACTGATTAAAGTGAGTTTACGTCAACTTTGATACCAACACCTTGAGTAGTTGTGATAGTCAAGTTTGTTACGTAAGTTCCTTTAGCTGTAGCTGGTTTTGCTTTTTGGATTGTTTCGTTGAAAGCTTTGAAGTTTTCAACCAATTTTTCAGCTTCAAATGATACTTTACCGATGATTGCTTGAACGTTACCTGCACGGTCAGCACGGTAAGTGATTTTACCACCTTTAGACTCTTCAACTGCTTTAGCAACATCCATTGTTACAGTACCAGTTTTAGGGTTTGGCATCAAGTTACGTGGTCCAAGGACACGTCCAAGACGTCCAACAAGAGCCATCATGTCAGGTGTAGCGATAACTACGTCGAAGTCCAACCAACCGTCGTTGATTTTAGCAACAAGGTCATCTTCACCAACAAAGTCTGCACCAGCAGCTTTTGCTTCTTCAGCTTTTGCACCACGTGCGAAAACAAGAACGCGTGAAGTTTTACCAGTACCGTTTGGCAATACCATTGCTCCACGGATTTGTTGGTCAGCTTTTTTAACGTCGATGTTCAAGTTGTAAGCAACTTCTACAGTTGCGTCAAATTTTGCAAAGTTAGTTTCTTTTGCAAGTGCTACAGCTTCTTCTACGCTGTATGCTTTTGTGCTGTCGATTTTCTCAAGAGCAGCACGAAGTTGTTTGCTTTTTTTAGCCATTTTCTATTCTCCTTGTAAGTGGTTCAATCGATTTTCATCTCCCACGTCACTTCTCGAAATGATGAAGTCTTGCGGGTTTTCAATCTATTATTTTCCTTTTCCTACGTCGTTAAGTTCCCTTGCTGTACCCAAGTACAAGCATCAGTCACTTGCCTAGTATGAAAAGCAACTAATAGACTGCTGTGAGATTTTCTACTGTGTTATTGATTAGTCAACAACAGTGAATCCCATAGAACGAGCAGTACCTTCAATCATACGCATTGCAGACTCTACGTTTGCTGCGTTCAAATCTGGCATCTTAGTTTCTGCAATTTCTTGTACTTGTGCACGAGTAACTGTAGCAACTTTAGTTTTGTTAGGTGTACCTGATCCTTTTTCAACACCTGCAGCTTTTTTCAAAAGAACAGCAGCTGGTGGTGTTTTAGTGATGAAAGTAAATGATTTATCTTCGTAAACTGAGATAACAACTGGAATGATCATACCAGCTTGGTCAGCTGTACGAGCGTTGAACTCTTTTGTGAATCCCATGATGTTGATACCAGCTTGACCAAGAGCAGGTCCAACCGGTGGAGCTGGTGTAGCTTTACCAGCAGGGATTTGCAATTTTACAAGTTTTTCGACTTTTTTAGCCATTTTAAAATCCTCCTTTGTGGTTTTGGCGGTAATTAGAGATTTTTACCTCCCACAAGTATGTTTTTCACATACCCATCTATTATACACTATTTATCTGGAATTGCAAGAGAAAAGTTTATTTTTTAATCGACGTAATCTCCACCTTCAAAGCCGAAATACTCTTCCAAACTGAGGCCACTAGCTGCAATCTCTTTAGCCTCTTTTCCGACATAACGAAGGTGCCATTCCTCAGCCATATAGCCTGTTTCCTTTTCCTTACCTTTAAGATAACGGACAACAAAACCATAATCAGCCGCATGGTCCAAGAGCCATTGGGCCGCTTTTTCTTCTGTCACCAAATCACCATTTGTCCCAATCACATCAAAGGCCAAGCCTGTCTGGTGCTCGCTATAGCCAGGGCGGGCAGAGTAACGGTCTGCTGCAGCCTTTCCATCTTTATTGACATAATCTTGATAGAGCTTAGTCTGAGTCTCGTAACTTCTAAAACCACTGTATTGATCACTAATTGGGAAGCCTGCCTCTTGCATCGCTTTGATGAGTTTGACCAACTCAGCCTTGGCTGTTGGATTTTCCCCTGGATTGTAGTCTTTAGATAATGGATAGTGTTTATTTGCTACGATAATTTCATCGTATTTCCCTTGAATACTGTAGTAGTCACCTTTATTAACCACTTCTGCTTTTTTCTGGGTGGCTTCTTGAGTCTTATTTCCGACTGTTCCATCAGCTTTAGCTGTTTGTTCTGTCTTAGCTGCTCCATCTTCATTTTTTGCTTTTTCTTGTGAACAAGCTGCTAGACTCAAGGCTAGCAAGGCTGTCAAGACAAGGTATCTTTTTTTCATTTCTACTCCTTTATTTCTAATAGGTTGTCTACTTCTGGCGATAAACGTTTGACTAATCTTTTCATCTCATCCGGTTTTGCTTGGTAGGTCTCTGCTGTCATTTCTTCAAAGGGAACCCACCATACTGGACCACGTCCCTTGAGACCATGGCCATTCATATCACCTCTTCTTCTAGGAAACAGATGCCAGTGGATATGTGCATCACCATTTCCTAGCAGTTCGATATTCATTTTCTCGGCAGTAAAGGCCTTGGCAACTGCCTCTTGGACTAAACTCATTTCCTCTAGAAAACGGATTCTAGTTTCCTTCTCTAAATGATGCAATTCGGTGACGTGTTCCTTGGCTAGAAAGAGACTATAGCCTGCAAAATACTGGTGATCTCCAATCACAAGATAGCCTGTTTCTAGTTCTCTCACAAAGTAGGGATTTTCCCCAGCTTTAATGAGCTCAATTCTCTGGCAAATCAAACACATATTAGTCTACCAATATGCTCTTAAGATAAGCATCAACCATACGTTCCGTTGCGACCACCGAGTCAATATGAGTGCGCTCATATGAGTGGCTAGACTCGATACCAGCACCGAGAAGGGCGTGTTTGACTTCTGCCCCTGCAGACATAGCTGCTGAAGCGTCCGAACCATAAAATGGATAGATATCCAGCTTAAATGGAATATCTTGCTCTTTAGCCAAAGCAACCAAGTGTTGACGGAAGTCGTAGTGATAAGGTCCAGAAGCATCCTTGACACAGATAGACACTGTATATTCGTCTGTTTGCTGGTCATCTCCCATAGCTCCCATATCCACAGCCAGATATTCTACTACCTGAGCAGGAATGTTAGAATTAGCACCATGCCCCACTTCTTCAAAGACTGAAAAAGCAAAATGAGTTGTTACGGGCAATTCAATCTTCTCTTCCTTATAAATACGAAGCAGGTTAAGCAAGATCGCTGCGCTGACCTTATCATCCAAATGACGAGACTTGATAAAACCTGTCTCTGTCACGACAGTTCGTGGATCAAAGCTGATAAAATCACCGACCTCAATCCCCAAGGCACGAGTTTCTTTTTCATTGGTCACTTTTACATCCAAACGCACTTCCATATTGTCCTGCGTGCGTTCTGCAGTTCCTGCATCCTTATAGACATGGCAAGAAGTCTGGTGGATGAGGATGGTTCCTGATACTTTTTCACCTGTGCTAGCCACATGAACGGTACAGTTTTCTCCTTCAATCATGTTCCAAGGGAAACCACCGATACGGTCCATTTTGAGACGGCCATCTGATTTGACAGCACGGACAATAGCACCCAGCGTATCCACATGGGCAGTCACATAGCGATGCTCCTCATCATTTTGACCTTTGATGGTCACATTGACACCACCCTTAGCTGTGCGAACCGGCTGGTAACCAAAACCTTCTAGAGTCTTGACTAAATAGTCCGAAACCTCCCGAGTGAAGCCTGTTGGCGACGCAATGGCTGTCAGTTCTTTGATATATTCTACTGTTTGATTCATTTCTTCACCTCTTTTGCTACCTATTATAACATTTTTCTAGTCAGACTCCTTCTCAAAAGGAGAAAAACTGTGTTTAGTTGCTTTCACTATAGATCCATGTTATAATACAAATACTTTGATTATGAAAGGAAAGTAACAAATATGAAATCATACTTTAAAGTATCGCTAGCCCTTGTGGCTTCACTTGTCCTCCTGCTCGGATGTTCCAAACAAGCATCAACACCTGCAAACAGCAGTTCTAAAGAAGACACAACAACTCAGTCAAGTGAGAGCAAACAAAGCACTGAGCAATCTTCTGAGAAGAAAGAAACAGCCAAGACACATACTTTTGTCAACAAAAGCAATCCTGGAATCACTTCTACCTTGGTTTATACTGTAGAAGGCGACAATGTTACCAAGCAAACCGGTCAGAATGTTGCAGATCCTGAAATCCTTGGTGCAACTCCAGAAGAGGTCAAGAGTACACTCGAGGATACCTATAAAGGTTATTACGGGTTAAAAGGTGTTAAACAAACCATTGAAATCAAAGATGGAAAAGTTGTTCAAGATCTCGAAGTTGATTACTCAACTGCAAGCCTTGACGAACTTAGAAAAGCACTCCCTGAAGAATATCCTGGTATTGGAAATCGTGTCAGTTTCTCAATCACTAAAAATGGACTAGAGACACTGGGATTCACTGAAAAGACAAACTAATCCCCTAAAATTTCATATAGACTAGTGTAGGTCCACCCCAAAAGTTAGACACAACTCTGACTCTTGGGGTATTTTTTTATAGTCCTGACCGATGAGTCCAATAGCCCCCTCTCAGTCCCATAAAAAGTGCATTTAAAACTTCATACACTTATAAAGCCATACGATAAAAGTTCTTTGAAATAGATAGAGATAAAACTTTAATTGTCAGACTAGTTTCTATTCGTTGTCAGGCCATATGAGAGGGGAGGTCTAGTTGATTTTGTAGTAGAATCATGTTATAATACAAAATACTTTGATTATGAAAGAAAAAGACATGAACAAATATTTTAAAATGACTCTTTGTATAGCTCTACCATTAGCTATCTTATTGGGATGTTCAAAACAACCAACAACCTCATCAACTAGCTCAGCAAAAAGTGAAACTACTCAGGTAGAATCTACTAGCCAGCAAGCTACAGAAAACAAATCTGAAGTAAAAACTGTGACCTTTGTAAATGATACTCGTACTGGCTTTAATTCTACTTTAACCTACACTGTAGATGGAGACAAAGTATTGAAACAATCAGGTCATAATGTCTATGATCCAAAGGCTCTTGATACTACTGCTGAAACTCTTAAAGCATTTGTTGAAAAAACTTATAAAGGATATCAAGGCCTCAAAGGTGTTACTCATAGCATCAAAATCAAAGATGGAAAGGTCGTTCAAGATGCTGAAGTCGACTTCACAGTCGCAAGTATTGACGAACTTAGAAAAGCCTTACCAGAAGAATACTCAGGCGTAGGTAACTATGTTAGCTTTGCTGCTTCTAAGAAAATGTTAAAAGATCTTGGATATACTGAAAAAACTAACTAAGTGTCTTTTACAAAAATAAAAAAACCTCGGCTTATGCCAAGGTTTTTTTATTCCATCTCAAAAACATCGCTTTCTTGCTTGTTTGGTAGAACCAATGAGAGCAAGATTCCGACAACGGCTGGTACTAACCATGGGAGTGATGCCTTGGCAAAAGGAAGAGCATTGACAAGGTTTGCAAGAAACTCAACCTTAAATGAGCTTCCTAATACGCTTGCAATGGCAATAGCTGTAACCACAGCAATTGTCAACTGCATACCTGGTTTTGAAAGAGCCACAAATTTGTTGACAATGACAATCATAACGATAGCAATCGTGATTGGGTACAAGATAACCAGTACAGGGATTGAGTACTTGATAATCGCATCAAGACCCAAATTGGCAATAGCAAATCCAATCAAGGTAAAGGCTGTCGCATAAACCTTGTAGCTGATTTGTGGGAAACGCTCATTAAAGAACTCAGCTGTTGACACAATCAGTCCAACTGTTGTTGTGAAGCAGGTTACGGTAACCATAGCTGCAAGGAAGAGTTGAGCTGTTGAGCCAAAAATTTCTTGAGTGGCTTGTGACAAGATGTAAACACCTGGTGTTCCACCCTTCATCGCTTCAGCTGGTACTGGAAAATGATTTCCAAGGAAACCTAAACCGATATAAAGAGCACTGAAGGCAAGGGCAACAACGATACCAACCACCCAAATAATCGAAATGTATTCTTTCTTACTTGAAAATCCAAGTTGTTTCAAGGTTTGAACTGCAATCACACTAAAGGCAACTGAGGCAAGGGCGTCCAAGGTATTATACCCTTCTAGGAAACCTGTCCCAAAGGCAGAAGCTTGATAAGCAGCTGAAGCAGCTTGAGGACTTGTTCCACCGTATTTAATAGCTCCTAAAACAACCAAGATAACAATCAAGATTGCAAAGACTGGTGTTAAAATACGGCCGATACGGTCCAAGATTTTTGATGGATTAAGCGAAATTAGATAAGCTGCTGCAAAATACAGAACTGTAAAGACAATCAAACCAAGACCTTTATTGGCATCCGACAAAAGAGGGCTAATCCCTACTTCGTAAGCTGTTGTAGCTGTACGTGGGATAGCAAAGAATGGACCGATTGACAAGTAAAGGACTGAGAGGTAAAGAGTCGCAAACCAAGGCGCTATCTTTGTTGAAATCTCGTAGATATATCCTTTAGGATTTAGCGTTCCAATAATAAGGGTCAAGACGGCGATACCAACGCCTGAAAAGACAAAACCTGCGATGGCAGGAAGAAAATGTTCTCCAGATAGAGCACCTAGAGAAGGCGGAAAAATCAAGTTCCCCGCACCAAAAAATATTCCAAACAGGAGTAAACCTGTTAAGGCACCTTTTTTAGCCATGAAAATCTCCTTCATATTTATAAAATACTGACCTAGTATATCATGAATAGGAGCATGAAAAAAGCTTCACGAAGTAAATATTGAATGTTTTCAAGATTCTTAAAAATGAGAATTGTCTAAAAATAACATTCTCCTACCTAGTCCAAACCAAGTAGGAGAAAATTCTACTGTTTAAAGTTCTTCAAAAGCCATCATACCACCTTGTACATTGATAACCTCATAACCTTGGTCAGCTAGGAATTGGCAAGCACGCGCCGATCTCATTCCAGATTTACAAATAACATAATGTAACTGATCCTTGTCCAATTGATCATAAGTATCAGCTAATTGACTCAGCGGTAGGTTGTGAGCACCTTCTAAATGAAGAGCTTCAAACTCCTCCACTTCTCTCACGTCCACTAGAGAAAGTTGGTCATTTTGGTAAAGCTGGTAAAATGCGTCAAAGGTTATTTCTTTCATTCTTTTTCTCCTAATACTCTTCGAAAATCTCTTCAAACCACGTCAGCGTCGCCTTACCGTACTCAAGTACAGCCTGCGGCTAGCTTCCTAGTTTGCTCTTTGATTTTCATTGACTATAAAATGGTTTTAATTCTTTTTTTCAAATCTGGCACCACTTCTGACTCAAACCAAGGATTTTTGGCCATCCAGATTTGATTTCGCGGCGAGGGGTGAACTAGTGGAAAATAGGTTGGCAAGTAGTTCTGGTAATGTTTTACCCGTTCTGTCACCTTGCCACTGATTTTCTCCTTTAAATAGTAGGCCTGGGCGTACTGGCCAATCAAGAGGGTCAATTGAATATCTGGTAATTCTTGCAAGAGCTGAGAATGCCATTTTTCTGCAAAACCTGCTCGCGGTGGCAGGTCACCTGACTTGCCATGCCCTGGAAAGTAGAAATCCATAGGCAAAACAGCAAAATATCCTGAATTGTAAAAAGTGTCTTCGTCAACACCAAGCCAATCTCGCAAGCGGGCACCACTTTTATCTTTCCAATAAAGTCCTGCCTCCTGCGTTTTAAGCCCCGGTGCCTGACCGATGATATTGATGCGAGCAGTCTTTGGCGCTGCAAAGAGAGGCTCAATGCCACGCTCTGTATAGCTGACATTCTGCGGATCCGCCATGATAGCCTGCTTGATTCTTTCGATTTGAGACATCTACTTTCCCTCCAAAAAGAAGTCTAAGCATAAGATCTCAGACTTCTATCGTTTTATTTGATCAATTCATAAATAGCTTCGGCATAGATTGCTGCTGCTCGGAAGAGATCATCCAAGGCGATAAATTCATTAGCTTGGTGCATAGTGTCAATTGAGTCTGGGAACATGGCACCATAGGCAACTCCACGTTCGAGCAAACGACCAAAGGTTCCGCCACCGATAACTTGCTCGTGACCTTTAAGTCCAGTTTGTTTTTCATAGACATTCAATAAGGTTTGAACAAGTGGATCTTCCATTGGCACATAGTGAGGGGTATGACCGTGTTCAGAAAGGCTAACAGAAGCGACCGGCAAGTTTTCTAGGATTGACTTGATTTGTTCTGGACTTGTTCCTTTTGGATAGCGGATATTAAGGGCAATGGTATTATCAGCGCTTGTTTCATCGAAGCGGAAGACGCCTGCATTCATAGAAAGGGCACCCATCTTTTCATCCACATGAGCAATCTTGAGATTTTCACCCTCATGGTCGTTCAAGAGAATTTTACCAGCGATGTCAAGGTAGTCTTTGGCTGGACCAGCAAAGTCAAACTGGCTAAGGAAGAGGGCTAGGTAAGTCGCACCATTAACACCTGAAGCAGGCATAGCACCGTGGGCTGATTTACCAATGATGGTAACCTTGTACTGACCGTTTTCTTCTTGGAGTTCTCCTCTAAGTTTGTGTTCTGCAACAAAGGCATCTAGTTTAGCTTGCAAGTCAGCCAAATCACCTGAAACGACTGCTGTTGCTGATTCTGGTACCATATTTTCACGTAAACCACCTGTGAAACTATGAAGACGGGCAGCACCAGTATTTTCACCTGCAAAGTGGAGGTATTCAGTAATATTTCCTTTTTCACCATTGATGATAGGGAACTCAGCGTCTGGAGAGAAACCAAAGTCTGGTTTTGCAAGTCCTACGTGTTCGAAGTAGTAATCCATGTCTGCCCAGCCTGATTCTTCATCAGTTCCGACGATGAAGCGAACTTTCTTAGAAGTTGGAAGGCCCAATTCTTTGATGATTTTCAAACCATAGTAACAAGCTGTTGTAGGACCCTTGTCGTCCGAAGCCCCACGCGCATAAAGGCGACCTTCTTTGATAGTTGGTGTGTAAGGGTCTGTGTCCCAACCGCTACCAGCTGGAACCACATCCATATGGGCAAAGATTCCGAGAACTTCTTCTCCTTCACCAAACTCAAAATGTCCTGCATAGTTGTCAACATTTTTAGTTGGGTAGCCATCACGGTCTGCAATTTCAAGGAATTTCTCCAAAGCTTTTACCGGCCCAGGTCCAAATGGATGCTCAGCATCAACCTTGCTGTCATCACGTTCAGAGTTGATTTCCAAAAGGCTAAACAAGTCAGCCAAGAGGTCTTCTTTGCGTTTTTCTACTTCTGCTGTAAAATCAATTGTTGTCATTTCTTTCTTCTTTCTATCTTTTCTCGATGATTTCATCTACTGGCAAGCGGTAACTTGGTTCCAATTTTTCGTCTGTGTAACCCACTGTGATCAAGAGTTCTGGGCGGAAACGGTCTTCAATTTCCAAGACTTCGTTGACTTTTGATTTGTCAAAACCAAGAATCAGATTTGATCCGATTCCTTGGTCTGTAAGAGCTAAAACCAAGTTCATAGCAACCAAACCTGCATTGAGGGCTAGATAGTCGCTGACTTGTTGTTCATTGTAACGGGCAAATTCCGCAGGTAAATTCTTCATGAAATATTGAAGTTGTTCTTCAGAAAAGTTATTAGCACCACCAACTCGGGCAATCTTACGAGCACGTTTAGCCAAATCTGTGTCTGTAAACAAGGCAATAGTTACAGGCGCTGATGATACCTGTTCAAAGTTTGAACCGTAAGCCAATTTTGCCAGTTCGGTATTTTTCTCACGCACAACTACAAATTTCCAAGGCTGGCTGTTGTGTGCACTTGGTGCCAAAGTTGCAATTTCGATAGCCGTACGCACATCTTTTGGATCAACTGGCTTATCAGTGAAATGCTTAGTTGCATGACGTTTTTTATTTAATTCAAGAAATTTCATAATCGATTTCCTTTTCTAATTCTACTGCTTCCATTCTACCATAATTTGAAAGAGCTTGCAGGGATTTTTCATAGTATCTCTTGGTCCAAATTATTCTTTTTTAAAAACCAAAATATAATTTTTATAAAAACCTAAGGTAGCAACTGATAAAAGTATCACATCAAAAATGATAATTGCAACAGATAGCCCGGACGATAAAGCAATTTTATGGCCTGCTGTATCTGTAATTCGTTCTAAATGAAAATTTTTAAGTACCAAATACAGATAATAGCTGTTCAATAAACTCGATATATAACCAATTAAAATCTGGGATTTCAATTTTGTAAATATCCATAAACCTAACAAAGGAATAGCTATTATTAATAAGGGAAAACCAAATAAGATAACCGTCAAAAAAAGAAAAATTGGTCCATTCCAAATCCACAGACAATAAAGAAGGCAGAGATAAGAAATTACATATACTGTCCCTAATATTTTATTGCTTATTTTACTTATTTTACTCATTTTCTCTCCATTCTATTATTCCTTGTTCCGCTACTTGAGCTAATTCCTCTTCTTCCTGCGGATTCAACTTCCTCTGCACAGCCTCTGCAACCGCTCTAGGTACTCCAACTTCGACAATCTCATCCACACTGGCTTCCTTGATTTTAGTCAGAGACTTGAAATGTTTCATGAGATTCTGCTTGCGTTTAGGTCCCAGACCGTCAATTCCATCCAGTTGTGAAGAAAAGGAATTTTTGGAGCGCAGTTGGCGGTGGAAAGTAATGGCAAAGCGGTGCACCTCATCTTGAATGCGTTGCAAAAGGAAAAATTCCTGAGAATTACGAGATAACTCCACCACCTCAAGCGGATCTCCGAAGAGCAATTCATGGGTTTGGTGCTTATCATTCTTTTGCAGACCTGCAATGGGGATATCCAAGCCCAGCTCCTCTTGAATGACTTGCTTGGCGATATTGACCTGACCTTGTCCCCCATCGATGACAATCAAATCTGGAGGAGTCAAACCGTCACGCTGTACTCGACCATAGCGCCTGCGAACGACTTCTCTCATGCTGGCATAATCGTCCGGTCCAACAACGGTTTTTATCTTGTACTTACGGTAATCCTTCTTACTCGGTTTACCGTTAACAAAGACCACCATGGCTGAAACAGGACTGGTTCCCATGATGTTGGAGTTATCGAAAGATTCGATACGGACTGGGGTCGGAATTTGGAGCAAGCGTCCTAGATTTTCAATAGCTCCTTGTGTCTTTTCGACAGATTTTTCTAGCAGATTGAACTTCTGCTCCAGACTAACACGAGCATTTTTTATGGCTAGATTGACCAGTTGTTTCTTCTCTCCACGCTGGGGTTTGAGAATCTTAGTATCCACTAAGGCCTCGACGGCTTCTTCATCAATATCCTGCGGAATCAGCACTTCATTGGGTACTAGGTGGGATTTTTCTTGATAGAATTGTCCCACATAGGTTAAGAAGTCCTCGTCCGGATCATTGTAATAAGGGAAAAGATTGACGTCTCGCTCGATGAGCTTACCCTGACGGACAAAGAAAACCTGCACACACATCCAGCCCTTATCCACATAGTAGCCAAAGACATCCCGATTTTGGAGATCCTTAGCCATGACCCGTTGCTTGGTTCGAAGCGTTCCAATAGCCTGAATTAGGTCACGATATTCCGCCGCACGTTCAAATTCCATAGTCTGGGTTGCCGCTGCCATTTTGTCCTTTAGGTCATCAATGATTTTGTCATCCTGCCCTTTTAGAAAATCGGAAACCTCCTGAGCCATAGACTTGAAATAGGCCTCATCCTTCTTACAGATGGTGTGGGCCATACATTGACCGATATGATAGTAAAAACAGACCTTAGATGGTGGATTGGTACACTTACGAAAAGGGAAAATCCTATCCAGCAACCGCTTGATTTCATTGGCCGCCCCCACATCTGGATAAGGTCCAAAGTAGAGACCTCCGTCCTTCTTGACCTGTCGGGTAATAATCAAACGAGGATAGCGTTCATTGGTGATTTTGATGAAAGGATAAGACTTGTCATCCTTGAGCATGATATTGTATTTAGGCTTATTTTCCTTGATCAGATTAATTTCTAGGAGAAGTGCCTCAATATTGGACTCAGTAACGATAAATTCAAAATCCACAATTTCGGACACCAGAGCTTCCGTCTTGGTATCATGACTTCCACGAAAATAGGACCGCACACGGTTTCGCAGATTTTTAGCCTTTCCTACATAGATAATGGTGCCGTTTTTATCCTTGTGAATGTAGCAACCAGGGCTGGTCGGTAAGAGCTCTAGTTTTGATTTAATCAAGTTATTCATAGTTCCATTATAGCAAAAAAGTAGGGAAAAATAGTCCCCTACTCATTGGTCTCATATATTTTTCGGAGGTTTGCAACATCCTCTTCCTGGATACCATAAAAGGAACCCGCAGGTTGCATGACAGACTTCTCATCTGTATGGTCCAAGCCAATTGCATGACCCAACTCATGTTCTGCCGTATGGACAATACGCTCATAGGAATAGCCATAGTTAGGATTGGACAGATAATAGTGATTCAACCGTACCGTTACAGACAAGAATTGCCCCGTTAATAGATTGGTCTGACTTTCTGCCTCTCCTGCCACAGGAGTGCCTCCGTCATTCATCTCCGTAGCCATAATATCTGCCTTACTAGACTCAGTCACAATTTCAAAGTTAAAAGCACCTGTTTGATTCCAGTTCTGAATTGCTTCTACATAAGCTTCTTGAAAGCGTGAAT
Source organism: Streptococcus sp. HMSC063B03 (assembly GCF_001836965.1). Lineage (GTDB taxonomy): Bacteria > Bacillota > Bacilli > Lactobacillales > Streptococcaceae > Streptococcus > Streptococcus pneumoniae_F. Next base: position 29,676 of record NZ_KV831047.1, read on the forward strand.
CCATCTGGGGATCCAGGTAAATACGAGCAGAAGCCTGTGGCCACCTTCCTTCAGAGTGTTGGTGGCTATCTGTCTGGCTCAACTTAGGCAGTTGCCCAGTTTTTTCCCATTGGTCAATACTTCGTTGACCAATCTTGACTGACCGTTCTGCTTGCTTTAGCGCTCCTTGAAAATCCCCGTTCAGATACCAGAGAAGACCGAAAGCAAGAGCACATAAGATTACAACTATCCAAATCAGGCGCCAAAACAAACGCCACACAAAAGAAAAGAAAGCCCCTATCAAACGAAAAATCCAGCGCATTTCCCTCCACCTTTCTAGCAAATAAAGTCTATTTTACTAAAACAAGCTGAAAGAAAGCTAAATTATGACAATCTCTCTTCTAATTTGAAATCAATTGGCAGAGTTGCTAGAAACCGTTCCAATTGTTTTTCCCAATAATACCACTCGTGAGTTCCAGCGCTATGGCTATAGGTCACATCAAATCCTATTTTTTTGAGGTTTTTCACTGCCAGATTATTGGCTGCATACAAGAAATCCTGTTCACCACACCAAGCCCAAAGCTTGGTCTTTTTATCCGATTTTTTAGCCAGACTTTCTAGAGAATAGGGACTAGTTGTCCAGTCTTTAATTTCTCCAAACACACCCCTCCAATAAGCTGGTGTTCCCAAATCTTGGCTTTCAGGAGAAAAATCTTGAAAACTAAGGGCACCTGAAAAACTAGCTGCGTGAGAAAAACGATTTGTAGCAAGAGCCAGTTTGAAGCAGCCATAGCCTCCCATAGAAAGACCAGCGATAAAGGTCTTTTCACGCTTGCTGGTCATGTTAGGGAAGAAGCGTTTTAGAACCTGTGGCAATTCCTCTGCTAGAGCTGTGTAATAGTCAAAACCATACTGAGTATCTGTGTACCAACCGTTGCTGGTATTGGGCATAACAACGATAAGATTGGTTCCTCGAAGCAAGCGTTCTACATTGGTCCGCTTGAGCCAACTATTATGATTGCCAGACATCCCATGCAAAAGGTACAAGACGGGAATATCTTTACACTCTGGTTCTTCCACTCGATTGACATCGGGGTAAAGAACATTCACTCCCCACTCCATATCCAAAACTTGTGAGTAATACTCGATTTTCATTACTGCCATAATTTTTCCTCTATTTTTCTATAAGAAAAAGCCGAAATTCGACTTTCTCTCTGTTTATTTCAACAATTATTTCGCTTCCATGACCACTGGTAAAATAGCTGGACGACGTTTGGTTTGGTCAAAGAGATACTTGGTCAGATTATCACGAACCTTCCCTTTAAGATCTGCCCAGTCAAAGTCATCTCCTTGAAGATAATCTTCTACCGTTTGGTTAATCAATTCTGAACTTTCACGGAGAATATCGCGACTCTTCTTGAGATAAACAAATCCACGCGTGTGAACACGGGCCTTGGCTACAATTTTCTTCTCACGACGATTAACGGTAATTGCGACGATGAAAATACCGTCCTCTGACAATACCTTACGGTCACGAAGAACCACATTTCCAACATCACCAATAGCATTCCCGTCAATCAAGACATCCCCTGCCGAAACTGCTCCAGCTGGGACAAAGTCTCCATTTTCATAAGCCATGCTGGTTCCCTTTTTAGGGATGAAAATGCGTTCTGGCAACATTCCAACCGCCATAGCAGCCTTAGCATGGGCATCCAACTCACGGTATTCCCCTTGAATTGGGAAGAGATACTTAGGTTGCAAGAGATTGATCATCAACTGCAAGTCACGCGCATTTCCATGTCCTGACACACGCAAGCTTTGGGTAATCAATTTGACAACCCCGCCAGCTTGGTAAATCATATTTTCCACACGCGCCATGACCGCCTCTTTGGCGATAGACGGAGTGGTTACGATATAGACTAGGTCACCGTCCTTGATTTCCACATAACGGTGACGACCAATCGACATCTTGCGAAGACCGTTGATAGGCTCACCCATACGACCTGTCTCAAGGATAATCAACTCATGGTCTTCAAAGCGAGACATATCTTTTGGCTTAATCAAAAGACTCTCGTTAGCTAGAGACAATTTCTTAAGGCGAATAGCAGTACGGACGATATTTTCAATATCGAATCCTGTCAAGACCACACGACGACCTGTTGCATCCGCAGCGTCAAACACCTGCTGGATACGAGAGAGGTTGCTGGCTACTGCTGCAACAATGATACGACCATCCCAGTCCGAAATGGTTTGAGTGATCTCGTCCCCAACTTCACTTTCGCTAGCCACTTGGATATTACTGTCCGCATTGGCTGAATCGCTAAGAAGAGCTAGAACTCCATCACGACCGATTTCTGCTAAACGAGCAAAGTCTGTCGCATAGGATTCACTAGCTGTCTGGTCAAATTTGAAGTCACCTGTATAAACGATACTACCTTCAGCTGTCTTCAAGACCACACCCAGACTTTCTGGAATAGAGTGGGTCGTACGGAAGAAGGACACCACAGTTCCTCCAAAATCTATCTCCGTATCCTCATCTATAACATGGAAATCATTGAATTTCTTAACTGTGTCATTTCCTTTGACAAAGAGTTTGGCCAACTCAATGGTCAACTCAGAACCAAATACAGGTACCTTGGCTTCAGCCAAGAGATAAGGCAGAGCACCAATGGCATCCGCATGACCGTGGGTCAAGAAGACACCAGCGATACGATCGCTATTTTCAAAAAGGTAGTCCATATTGGGAATGACCACATCCACCCCTAGTTGTTCATTTTCAGGGTATTTTAGACCTGCATCCAAAACGAAAATAGATCCATCGATTTCAGCGATATACATATTTTTCCCGTTTTCACGTACACCACCAAGTGTTGTTAAACTGATATTACTCATTTTGCCTCCGAAAGCTTAATTTATCTTGATTATAGGGTTGCTTACCCTCTTATTCTAAAAGCACTACTTTTAGCCGAATCTTTTCCTACCATTATACCATTTTTTTAATGATTTTCAAAATGAAGATTTGTTTTCAAAAAAGAGCTGGTTGCCCAACTCTTTCCTACGACCTACTCTTTTTCCATTAAAAAGTCATAAATTTCTTGCACAGTGCCCAGCGCCATCATTTCTTGGTCTTTGACGGTTTGTTTAAGATTTTGATAAATCTGACTTTCTCCGATTTCCCGCTTCGGTGCCTCTTTATTCACTGTCATCACACCATCTTTGATTGTCACAAAGCCCAACTCTTCAAATACTTGAATCATCTTGACCAGCAAGATTTGTTGAATATTGAGATAAGCAGCTAAATCTTTCAACTTATAGCGAATATCAAACTCTGGAAACTGGTAAATGGTCTTGTACAATTTGGCAAACTGCTCTCTAGTACCATAACCTGTCAGATAGTAGGCCTTATCAATGTCATTTTTGAAATAGACAGCAGAGAAATTCTGTTCCTGAAAAATGGTCTTCAGCTGAGTAATATCCTCAGGAACTGTTTTTACGATAACAGCTTCACTATCCGCCAGATTTGGCAGTTCTCCAGCAAAATCCAAGACTGGAACCCCTTCTGGCAAGACTGCATTCTTCCCACGGATGTTAAAAAGTTGAACACCCTCCACACGCGCATCCACCATCATCAACTGGAGGGCAGTTTGGCCATTCCATTGGTTGACAGACAATTTGACTGCCAACTCTAGATTCTTAGTTTGAGCAAATTCTGTCGCCCATCTGCCTTGGCCAAAGGCTACCACTTCAAAACTCGTCTCCCCCTTGGAAATTTTCAGCTTGAGATGGGCATTGCCTGCCCCCATAGTACGGGCACTTTCGACCTGAAAATCCTTGATATAAAAGACAGGTTTCTGATTGTCCATGCCAAAAGGTGCCAAACGTTCAAAACTTTTGACCGTTTCCAAGCTAAGTGTCTCCAAATCCAGTTCTTCATCTAGATTTAACTTGTTCTTGCCAGCAGCATCTGCTCCTTTTTCACGGACATAATCTTCCAAAACCTGAGATAAATCTGAGAGTTTCTCCACTTCTAGCGTCATTCCTGCCGCACCAGCATGGCCACCAAAGGCGATGAAGAGGTCTCGATGAGGATCCAGGGCTTCAAAAATATCGACCGCTTCCACACTACGAGCACTGCCCTTGGCACGACCGTCTTCTATATTGAGAACGATGACTGTCTGCCCTAGTTCTTCCAACAAACGACCAGCCACAATTCCTAGAACCCCAGGATTCCAACCTTCCTTAGCCAAGACTTGGACCTTCTTCTCAGGGTCCACCATGGTCTTAGCTTCTTCATAAATAGACTGGACGATTTCCTTGCGCTCTTCGTTTTTCTGATGAATCATGAGGGCAATCTCATGCGCTTCCTCATCATCAAAGCCAGTCAGCAAATCAATGGCAGGATTAGGATCATCCAAGCGGCCCAAGGCATTCAAACGAGGGGCAATCTGGAAACCAACCGTTTCTTCTGTTACTTCGTTGACAGCAATCCCAGCCATGTCCAGCATTCCTTGCAGACCAATGCGCTGAGTATGGCCCAACATTTCCAGACCATACTGAACCAAGATACGGTTCTCATCCGTCAAACTAACCATATCTGCAATGGTACCAATAGCGACCAAATCAAGCAATTCCACTTGCACTTCTTCTAACAGGGCACAAGCCAACTTGAAAGCCACTCCGCAACCAGCCAAATATTTGAAAGGATAGTCCGCATCAGGATGTTCAGGATGGACAATAGCATAGGCATCTGGTAAGGTTTCAGGCATAGAATGGTGGTCAGTCACAATGACATCTACTCCCATAGACTGGGCCAGTTCAATGGCCTCGTGACCCGCAACCCCATTATCCACCGTCACAATCAAGGAAATTCCTTCTTGCTCGATAAAATATTTGTAAACACTGGCATTAGGTCCATAACCGTCGGTAAAACGATTGGGCAGATAAACCCGGCACTCAGCGCCAAGCTGTTCCAAACTTTCCTTAACAATCGAAGCCGAAGTCATTCCATCCGCATCATAATCACCGTAAACGAGGATATTTTCCCCTTCTTCAATGGCCTGACGAATCCGTTCTACTGCCTTGTCCATATCATGGAGCAGATAAGGGTCGTGCAAGTCCTCCAAGGAAGGTTCTAAAAACTTCTTCAGACTTTCTTGGTTCTGAATCCCTCTTTCAAATAATAACCGAGCCACCTCAGGACCCAGTCCAGCCTTCTTGGCTATCTTTGTAAAATCCGCATCTTCTACCTGCGGGGCAAACTGCCATTCATAAGTAGGTGTTATCAAAAAGACATCCACTCTTTCTAAGAATTCTATTGCTTCATTATAACATGATTTAGGCTTTTTCTCTATCCTGATTGCTTTCTACAAAAATTTTACTAACTTTTTTCTGATATGATTTGACAAGACAAATCTTTTGGTGTAGAATCATGTTATAAAATCTAACACAAAGGAGATTCCTTATGGCTTTAGTAGAATTTGAACACGTCGAAAAATATTACGGAGACTACCATGCACTCCGCGACATTAATCTCCGTTTTGAAAAAGGGCAAGTTGTTGTACTCCTAGGCCCTTCTGGTTCTGGGAAGTCCACTCTTATCCGTACGATTAATGGTTTAGAGGCTGTTGACAAGGGAAGTCTCCTAGTCAATGGCCACCAAGTTGCTGGTGCCAGCCAGAAAGATTTAGTACCTCTTCGCAAGGAAGTCGGTATGGTTTTCCAACATTTTAACCTCTATCCGCATAAAACAGTGTTAGAAAACGTAACACTCGCACCCATAAAAGTTCTAGGAATTGATAAAAATGAAGCTGAAAAAACAGCCCAAAAATATCTGGAATTTGTAAATATGTGGGACAAGAAAGATTCATATCCAGCCATGCTATCTGGTGGACAAAAACAACGGATTGCCATCGCACGTGGACTCGCTATGCATCCTGAACTCCTCCTCTTTGATGAGCCAACATCTGCCCTAGACCCTGAAACTATCGGCGATGTTCTAGCAGTTATGCAAAAATTGGCCCACGATGGTATGAATATGATTGTCGTTACCCATGAAATGGGCTTTGCCCGTGAAGTTGCTGATCGCATCATCTTTATGGCTGACGGAGAAGTTTTGGTAGATACGAACGATGTCGATGACTTTTTCGACAATCCAAGCGAACCTCGTGCCCAACAATTCCTCAGCAAAATTATCAACCATGAAAGTGACAAAGTCAAATAAGGAGGCGCCTATGAAAAAGAAATTCTTTTTATCCGCATTATTGATTAGCCTTTTCAGCCTTGCTGCTGCAAAACCAGTCCTGGCTGATACCAGTGTCGCAGACATTCAAAAGAGAGGCGAGCTAGTTGTCGGTGTGAAACAAGACGTTCCCAATTTTGGTTACAAGGATCCCAAGACAGGAACCTATTCTGGTATCGAAACTGACTTGGCCAAGATGGTAGCTGATGAGCTCAAGGTTAAGGTTCGTTATGTGCCTGTTACCGCTCAAACCCGTGGACCCCTTCTAGACAATGAACAGGTCGATATGGATATCGCAACCTTCACCATCACAGACGAACGCAAAAAACTCTACAACTTCACAAGCCCCTACTACACGGACGCTTCTGGCTTTTTGGTCAATAAGTCTGCCAAAATCAAAAAGATTGAGGACCTAAACGGAAAAACCATCGGTGTTGCCCAAGGTTCCATTACTCAACGCTTGATTACCGAACTAGGTAAAAAGAAAGGCTTGACCTTTAAATTCGTCGAACTTGGTTCCTACCCAGAATTGATCACTTCCCTACACGCTCACCGTATTGATGCCTTTTCCGTTGACCGTTCTATCCTATCTGGCTACATCAGTAAACGGACAGAACTACTAGATGATAGTTTCAAGCCATCTGACTACGGTATCGTTACCAAGAAATCAAACACTGAACTCAACGACTATCTCGATAACTTGGTCACCAAATGGAGCAAAGATGGCAGTTTGCAAAAACTTTATGACCGTTACAAGCTCAAACCATCTAGCCATACTGCAGATTAAGGAGGATACCACATGACAGATTTATCATCTTGGACAGCCTATTTTCAGGATTTTGGACAATTTTTCAATGGTTTCCTCTTCACCCTTGCCCTAGCAATTGGATCCTTTATCCTCGCCATGGTTTTGGGCATCTTCTTCGGAGCCATGTCAACCAGTAAACGTCCGATATTGAGAATTTTGGCTCGCATATTTGTGGAGTTTTACCAAAACACTCCCCTCTTGGTGCAGTTTGTTATCGTCTTTTATGGTCTACCTCTTATCAGTGACCACACCATCATGATTCCGATTTATTGGACAGCTGTACTCTGTGTAGGACTCTATCACGGCGCCTATATAGCTGAGGTGATTCGCTCAGGTATTCAGTCGATTCCTAGCGGTCAGATGGAGGCCGCCTTGTCGCAAGGTTTTACCTATATCAGCGCCATGCGCTTGATTATCTTGCCTCAAGCCTTCCGTATCATTCTACCTCCTTTGACCAACCAAATCGTCAACCTCATCAAGAATACTTCAACAGTCGCAATCATCTCTGGCGTAGACTTGATGTTTGTGACCAAATCTTGGTCAGCTCTTAACGGAAACTATATCCCAGCCTTTCTAGGTGCTGCCCTTCTCTACTTTTCTCTATGCTTCCCTGTTGCCCAGTTTGGTCGCAAGATGGAGCAAGCCAACAAAAAAGCCTATTCACTTTAGGAGGTTACTATGGAATCCATTTTAGAAGTTTTGACCCCAGATAACCTAGTCTTTATCTTTAAAGGATTTGGCTTGACCCTCTACATTTCTCTGATTGCCATCGTCCTTTCTACACTTATCGGTACAGTGCTAGCGGTTATGAGAAATGGGAAAAATCCTATCTTGCGTATTATTTCCAGCATTTACATCGAGTTTGTGCGTAACGTTCCCAACCTCCTCTGGATTTTCACTATCTTTTTGGTGTTCAAGATGAAATCCACACCAGCAGGAATCACTGCCTTTACCCTCTTTACCTCAGCAGCCTTGGCTGAGATTATCCGAGGTGGTCTCAATGCCGTAGACAAGGGGCAATACGAAGCAGGAATGTCGCAAGGATTTACCTCAGCCCAAATCCTCTACCACATCATTCTCCCACAAGCCATTCGTAAAATGCTGCCAGCCATCATTTCTCAGTTTGTAACCGTGATTAAGGATACCAGTCTTCTCTACTCTGTTATAGCCCTACAAGAGCTCTTTGGAGCCAGCCAAATTCTCATGGGTCGTTATTTCGAACCAGAGCAGGTCTTCAGTCTGTATATCCTGATTGCCCTCATCTACTTCAGCTTTAACCTAGCCATTTCTAGCCTATCTCATATGCTAGCAAAACGTTGGCAACAAGCTGCAGAATAAACAACCACTCTCCAGTTCAATTGGAGAGTTTTTTTGATGATTGTTGATATTTATAGACCTCAATTTGACACCATACATTTTCTATGATAAAATGTAACAAATTTGTTTACAACAAATCAAAATCTAAATGAAATGGAATTTTCTATGAAATCACTCAAAGGACTGCTCTTTATCATAGCTAGTTTCGTCTTGACTATTTTGACTTGGATGAGCACTTCTCCCCAATTCATGATTCCAGGACTAGCTTTAACAAGCCTATCTCTGACTTTTATCCTAGCCACTCGTCTCCCCCTACTAGAAAGCTGGTTTCACGGTTTGGAGAAGGTCTACACCGTCCACAAATTCACAGCCTTTCTATCCATCATTCTACTCATCTTTCATAACTTTAGTATGGGCGGTTTGTGGGGATCTCGTTTAGCTGCTCAGTTTGGCAATCTTGCCATCTATATCTTTGTCAGCATCATCCTCGTCGCCTATTTAGGCAAATACATCCAATACGAAGCTTGGAGATGGATTCACCGCCTGGTTTACCTAGCTTATATTTTCGGACTCTTTCATGTCTACATGATCATGGGCAATCGTCTTCTCACATTTAATCTTCTAAGTTTTCTTGTTGGTAGCTATGCCCTTTTAGGCTTACTAGCTGGTTTTTATATCATTTTTCTATATCAAAAGATTGGCTTCCCCTATCTAGGGAAAATTACCAATCTCAAACTCTTAAATCACGATACTATAGAAATTCAAATCCATCTTAGCAGACCTTTCAACTATCAATCAGGACAATTTGCCTTCCTAAAGATTTTCCAAGAAGGCTTTGAAAGTGCTCCGCATCCCTTTTCTATCTAAGGAGGTCACGGTCAAACTCTTTACTTTACTGTCAAAAATTCAGGTGACCATACCAAGAATATCTATGACAATCTTCAAGTCGGCAGCAAAGTAAGCGTAGATAGAGCTTACGGACACATGATCATAGAAGAAGGACGAGAAAATCAGGTTTGGATTGCTGGAGGCATTGGGATTACCCCCTTCATCTCTTACATCCGTGAACTTCCTATTTTGGATAAACAGGTTCACTTCTACTATAGCTTCCGTGGAGAGGAAAATGCAGTCTACCTGGATTTGCTCCGTGACTATGCTCAGAAAAACCCTAATTTTGAACTCCATCTAGTAGATAGTAGGAAAGACGGCTATCTTAATTTTGAGCAAGAAGAAGTGCCCGAACATGCAACCGTCTATATGTGTGGTCCTCTTTCTATGATGAAGTTACTTGCCAAACAGATTAAGAAACAAAATCCAAAAGCAGAGCTTATTTACGAAGGATTCAAGTTCAAATAACCACTCATACTCTCCTGGAATTTCCCAGGAGTTTTTTCTACGCAATCTCAAAAAACACTGCCAGATTTCTAGCAGTGTTTTGAGTTTCATTTGCAGGCATCTATCCCTCTTAATCCTTCATTTGACTCTCTGCATCAGCCACGACTTGTTCTAGACTGGTCTGACCAAGTTCTGCCTCCATCGCCAGCTGGATTCTCTCCAATTTTTGATCCAAAACATCATGAATATGAGCTCCGACTGGACAATTTGGATTTGGATTGTCATGGAAACTGAAGAGTTGACCTGTCTTACCAAGACACTCGACCGCTTGATAAACATCTAAAAGACTAATGTCCTTAAGGTCCTTGACAATCTCTGTTCCACCTGTTCCACGCGCTACTGAAATCAGCTCAGCCTTCTTCAACTGGGACAAGGTCTTTCTGATAATGACTGGATTGACCCCGACACTAGCAGCCAGAAAATCACTGGTCACCTTGCTTTCCTTCCCCTCGATGGCAATGATTATCAGCATATGAGTCGCAATGGTAAATCTACTTGGAATTTGCATCCTCTTCTCCTTTTTACGAGGCTCCCCTGCCTCTACTCTTCTTTTTCTATTATTATACCCTTTTTAGTTGTAATGTCAATCGTTACCACTTTTCAACCAGGCATCTAACTCCCTATCGTAGCCCTCTTTCTGGGCCAATTCTCTCAAAAATTCCTGATCATGGGTATGGTGGATACCATTGACCAGACTTTCATAATAAACCTCAAAATAGGGAAGTTTGAGATCTTTAGCCAACTGCAATTCAGCTGCCACATCGTAGTCCACCCGTCGGAAGTCCATATCTACCAAGCCCTTGTCATCAAATTCTAAAATCATATACTGAGCTCGCAAGTCCTTCCGTAACTGAGCATCTAGAAAGAAAGGTTGCCCAATCGAACCCGGATTGACAATCAATTGCCCACCAGTCCCGTAACGAAGCAGCTGCTGGTGAATATGACCATAAACAGCAATATCACAAGAGGGATTGGTCACCAAGCGGTCAAAATCCTCTTGCGCTCCAGTATGAATCAACTCTCGCCCCCAGTTCTTATCAGGAAGATGGTGGCTAATTCCTACCGTCAAATCCCCAAACTGACGATGAAGCTGGAGAGGTTGATTGTGGAGCAGTTCAATTTCTTCTAGGGAAATTTCCTCTAAAACATACTGGCACTGGCGCAAAAGATAGCGTTGGCTGGGACGAGTACTATCCAATTCCTTGCGGACACCATGCCACAGACTATCTTCCCAGTTTCCCAAAACTCTAGCTGTAATCGGTAGTTGAGCCAACAAGTCCAAAATCCTTCTACGCCCTGTTCCTGGCATGAGAATGTCTCCCAAAAGCCAGTATTCATCCACTCCTAGCTGCCGCGCATCTGCCAAAACAGCCTCCAAGGCTGTAGTATTTCCATGAATATCTGAAAGAAGAGCTATTTTTGTCATTCTTTCTCCTCATTTCCTCTTATATATCTTTTTAATATTATAACAAAAAACACTGTTTAATAGTCACCTTTAACCCACTCTTACTAAATCCAGAACACTACTTTTATCAAGGTAAAGACTTATCAAAAAGATGATTTTACATTACTCCTAACAAAGCATATCAGGCAATCTTTCAATGAAGAAAATTCAAAAAAATCTACAAATATCTTGAAAATTTTCACAATCATGCTATAATAATGCATAGAGACAAGTCACTTAGTTCCTTTCTACAAGAGAGTGCGTGGTTGCTGGAAACGCATAGGAAGCCTAAACTGATACTACTCTTGAGTTTTTTATGAAAACATAAAACGGTGGCTACGTTAGAGCCAATCAGAGGTGTCCCTCTTTTTGAGGAACATAAATGAAGGTGGAACCACGTTGCGACGTCCTTTTTAGGATGTCGCTTTTTGTTTTTCTATTTTCATTCACTTCTGTACCTGTTTCCAGAAATAGGGCAGAGACAATCAGTAAATAAAATGATATAAGGAGATTATTATGGTAAAAATTACTTTCCCAGATGGCGCTGTTCGTGAATTCGAATCTGGCGTAACAACTTTTGAAATTGCTCAATCAATCAGCAATTCTCTAGCTAAAAAAGCCTTGGCTGGTAAATTCAACGGCAAACTTATCGATACTACTCGTGCTATTACTGAAGACGGAAGCATCGAAATTGTGACACCTGATCACGAAGATGCCCTTCCAATCTTGCGTCACTCAGCTGCTCACTTGTTCGCCCAAGCAGCTCGTCGTCTGTTCCCAGACATTCACTTGGGAGTTGGTCCAGCCATCGAAGATGGTTTCTACTACGATACTGACAACACAGCTGGTCAAATCTCTAACGAAGACCTTCCTCGTATCGAAGAAGAAATGCAAAAAATCGTCAAAGAAAACTTCCCATCAATTCGTGAGGAAGTGACTAAAGACGAGGCACGTGAAATCTTCAAGAACGACCCTTACAAGTTGGAATTGATTGAAGAACACTCAGAAGACGAAGGTGGTTTGACTATCTATCGTCAGGGTGAATATGTAGACCTCTGCCGTGGCCCTCACGTCCCATCAACAGGCCGCATCCAAATCTTCCACCTTCTCCATGTAGCAGGTGCTTACTGGCGTGGAAATAGCGACAACGCTATGATGCAACGTATTTACGGTACAGCTTGGTTTGACAAGAAAGACTTGAAGAACTACCTTCAAATGCGTGAAGAAGCCAAAGAACGTGACCACCGTAAGCTTGGTAAAGAGCTTGATCTCTTCATGATTTCTCAAGAAGTTGGACAAGGTTTGCCATTCTGGTTACCAAATGGAGCAACTATCCGTCGTGAATTGGAACGCTATATCGTTGACAAAGAGTTGGCTTCTGGCTACCAACACGTTTACACTCCACCACTTGCTTCTGTCGAACTTTACAAGACTTCTGGTCACTGGGATCATTACCAAGAAGATATGTTCCCAACTATGGACATGGGTGATGGGGAAGAATTTGTCCTTCGTCCAATGAACTGTCCGCACCACATCCAAGTCTTCAAACACCATGTTCACTCATACCGTGAATTGCCAATCCGTATCGCCGAAATCGGTATGATGCACCGCTACGAAAAATCTGGTGCCCTCACTGGTCTTCAACGTGTACGTGAAATGTCACTCAACGACGGTCACCTCTTCGTTACTCCAGAACAAATCCAAGAAGAATTCCAGCGTGCCCTTCAGTTGATTATCGATGTTTATGAAGATTTCAACTTGACTGAATACCGCTTCCGCCTCTCTCTTCGTGACCCTCAAGATACTCATAAGTACTTTGATAACGATGAGATGTGGGAAAATGCTCAAACCATGCTTCGTGCAGCTCTTGATGAAATGGGCGTGGACTACTTTGAAGCCGAAGGTGAAGCAGCCTTTTATGGACCAAAATTGGATATTCAAGTTAAGACAGCCCTTGGAAAAGAAGAAACCCTTTCAACTATCCAACTTGACTTCTTGCTTCCAGAACGCTTCGACCTTAAATACATCGGAGCTGATGGCGAAGAGCACCGTCCAGTTATGATCCACCGTGGAGTTATCTCAACTATGGAACGCTTCACAGCTATCTTGATTGAGAACTACAAAGGTGCCTTCCCAACATGGCTTGCACCACACCAAGTAACCCTCATCCCAGTATCTAACGAAAAACACGTGGACTACGCTTGGGAAGTGGCTAAGAAACTCCGTGACCGCGGTGTCCGTGCAGATGTCGATGAGCGCAATGAAAAAATGCAGTTCAAGATCCGTGCTTCACAAACAAGCAAGATTCCTTACCAATTGATCGTTGGGGACAAGGAAATGGAAGACGGAACAGTCAACGTTCGTCGCTACGGCCAAAAAGAAACACAAACTGTCTCAGTAGATGACTTTGTTCAAGCTATCCTAGCTGATATCGCCAACAAATCACGCGTTGAGAAATAAAACAATCACAGTCTGAGAAACATTTTTCAGAGCCAGAAAAAGCAACAACTATTTTGTACTGCCCCCCAAAAGTTGGACAAATAATTAT